>NYZG01000114.1 GCA_002687025.1 Candidatus Poribacteria bacterium | reverse complement strand
GTCGCCCTTCCGCCCTTGCGCTTCCCTTCGGGTCCTATGGTCAAGTGCCGGGAGGACTTACACCTCCAGGCCCGTGTCCATGCCGAGCGCACTACGCGACAGGGGCGCGCATCACAACGCGCGCCCTCGCCGCTCACATGTCATGTGCAGTGGCTAGAAGACGAGCGACATCCCGCCCGTCCAGTAGTCGGTTTCGAGGTCGCCGTACCAGCCGAAGCCAACGCGAACGACCGCCAGCTTCAGCTCCGCCGACCAGGTCGAGAACCCCTGATTGTCGCCCACCCTCAACGCCAGGTTGACCGGGCTGTTGGGGAAGAGAACCGCCTCGGCGCCGAGGTGTATGTTGTCGGTGAGGTTGTCGTTGAGGAACGCTTCCTGCGCGTCATCGCCGGCGCCATCGCTGTATCCGGCGGCGACGGTGAGATCGACGAGCGAGGATTCCTGATCCAGGAAGGTCAGGGGTTTCGCCGCCGCCGAGATGGTGGTCGTGGTCGGGAACGTGTCGTCCCCGACATCGCTGAACAGGCTGCGGACGACGAGCGCGGTGCTGAGATAGTCCGTGTGGTCCACCTGCAGGCCGACATCCAGCCCTCGGCCGGATTCGCTCTCCGTGTTGTTGTCGATGATGTCCTGGATGTCCCCGAAGGAGTCGACCTCTCCGTCATCGGTCGTCGTGTCGAAGTGGTCCGCCTTGAACCTGTCCGGGTCGAGCATGTCGGTGAGTGTGAACGAGTCGCGCTTGATCTTCCGGTTGACGAGCCGGAGGCCCACGCCGCCGCGCACCCGCTCGACGTACGGCGTCGACAGCTCCTTCTGGGCCGCGACGGCGAACTGCATGGTGAACACCTCCAGAGAGGCGTCCAGCGTGAATTCGTCGTCGAGCACGTCCAACACGACGGATTCCCATGGCAGACCAGCGCGATTCAGGCTGACGCCCGTCACGAGCTGGTTCGACACGCTCGCGGCGCCCACGAGGCGGAGGCCCGCCACCTCGGGAAGCGGCAGCGCCACGCGCGCCAAGCCGACCGATGCGGCCATCTTGAGCTTCTGACGCCGCAGGTTGTCGATCCGCGCCACGAGGTCGTCGATCGCGGAGCTCGCGAGGATGTTCTCGGTATCCTGCTGGGACAGCTCGTCGATCTCGTCGAGCAGGTCCTGGAGGTTCTGTACCTCCTCCGCGAGGTCCTCGCTGACACGCGCCTGCGCGGGCACGATCGCCAGCGTGAACCGGTCGATGTTCGCCAGGCCTGCCGGGTTGTAGTCCAAGGCGAACAGGTCGTCGGCCGCCGCTTCGTACGCGTTCCCCATTCCCGTCGCGCGGAGGCTGCGGAAGGGAAGCAACGGCTCATCCGCGATGGCGGACACCACAACGGCGGACGCGACAACACAGCCGACCAGTATCCCTCGAAGCGCTCTCATGCTCAGACTATTGCGCTGCATGAATCCCCTCCCTACACGCCGTCGACGAGGTTGACGAGTTCGGCCGGGAGCGATTCGATCGTGAATCCCCACGTCTCGAGCTCCTGAAGGATTTCCAGACTGAGGTTCTTGTTGACCGTATCGCGAAGCTCGCCGATCGCGTCCTCGACCTCGGCTGAGTTCTCGGCGATGCGTTCTGCCGCGAGATTCAGGTAGAACAGACCGCTACGACGGTGCAGGTTCGCGTCCACGTCGGGACCTCGGCCTGCCGCGCTTACGACGCCACCCGTCAGGATCATCACCGCGTCGAGCACCGCCTGACGCTGTTCGTCCCCGAAGCGGGCCAGAATCTCGTCCGGGCTCATGCTCGACGTGTCGAGGTTGAGGGCGAACTCGTACACCTCGCCCGTCTCGAAGCTCGCCGGGTACTCGATCTGGAACAGATCGCCGCCGACCTGCGCGAGCATCGATACCGCGTCGAGGGACGTCAGGTACGCCAGGTGGACGAGGATCATCGACTCGTCGGACGCGGATAGCGACACGTCGGACAGATTGCCCTGCGCCGGGGCGCCGTACGGGACGAGCTGCTCCTCGGGGAGCGTCGTGCCCATGTGTTCGAACACCTCGTTGAGCGAGCCGATGGCTCCCTCGATGTTCTCCTGAACGGCGGGGGCTTTGAGGTCGTTCGGGTTTGGCAGGTTCGCCTGCAGGTTTTCCAGTTGAGACGCGTCGTCGAAGTCGATCGCTACGCCCGCGTTCTTCATGAACTGTTCGGCGCTGGCGAGCGCAGCTCCGGCGGCCACCAACTCCGGCGCGATAACGACCTCGTCAATCTCGTCAACCCGGTCGGCGCATCCGATCGGGCCTCCGACTACCAACCCGAGCGCGAGCCCGATGGCCGAAAGGCGCGGGATGATGTCCATATGCTTTCCTTCCCTGTGGAATGGCGGCACGCGGAGGCGCCGCTTCCCGGCAGACTAGGTAGATGGTAACTCGGACCCCACGCAGGGGTTCATCTTTTGGGGAGGACGGTCAGCGGGTCGGTCGGATTGCCGTTGCGGCGGACCTCGAAGTGCAGATGCGGGCCGTTCGCGTTGCCGGTCGAGCCGGCAAGCGCGATCTTCTGACGCTGCGTAACGCGCTGCCCGACGCGCACGAGGATGCGGGAGCAGTGGCCGTATCGGGTCGTGTAGCCGTTGCCGTGGTCGATGACCACGAGCTTGCCGTATCCACCCATTCGGCTGGCGTGAGTCACGCGGCCGCCTCGCGCTGCCACTATCGAGCCTCCCGCGCCGCACGCGATGTCGATACCGGCGTGCATCTGCCTTCGCCCGCTAATCGGATGCTTCCTCCATCCGTAGTCCGAGGACAGCCGCCCTTTCGCCGGCATCGTGTACGATGCGCCCCGCGACCTCGACCCGGGCGATGTCTTCGGTGGCGTGGCGCCTGGGAGGAACAGCTCCTGCTTCACGCGAATCTGGTTCGCGTTCGCGATGCTGTTGGCCTTGACGATCGTCTCGATCGGGACCTTGTACCGCAGCGCGATATCTTCAATCGTGTCGTTCCGCCGGACCACGTGGAGCACGCCCTTGCGATCCGGGACCCGCAAGCTCTGGCCGGGCTGGATCTTGGAGCCGGTCTTGAGGCGGTTGGCGCTGTGCAGCGAATCGACATCCAGGCCGTAGCGTCGTGAGATCGTCCACAGCGACTCGCCCGGCCGCACCTCGTGGCGGGCGTATGTGATTGTCGCGCCAACGGGGCGGCGAGACACGGTCGCCTTGGTGGCGCCTCGCGACTCAGCGGCGGACGCGGCAGGCAGAGCGACGACCGGTTCGTCCCGTTCGAGTACCTCGGACTCGTAGAACGCGGCCAACGGGTAACCGTCGGGGCCACCCAAGGCGTCCTCGACCGGCGCCTCGGCCGCGGCATCGTCTTCGGAAGCGACCAGGAAGGAGAAACTGGGCAGGGCCGACAGCTCGGCCAGAGTAGGCGTGCGAACATAGGCCGAGGCCAGGATGACCAGGGGCACGGAGCACACCAGAGCCCACTCGATCATCATCCTCTTAGACGTGCGCTCGCCTCGCAAGCGATTAGCCAACGGTGTCAGATACCTCACTACCGATGAGCGACGACGCGTGGGCCGCCTTCGCCGTGGCGCCGCATGCACCACGACCCACGGCCCGGTCCCACGATTCATACGGCGACCCCGACCCGCGCGTTCCAGTCCAGAGCCAGTTTTGCTCACGGTAGTCCGCCTCGCGTTGACTCGCCAAGCGTCGGCACGTGCGCCCCCGTTAACTAACGACGATAGTTCGCCGATGTTCAGGCGCCTCGCTCTGGCCCGCAAGCGGGCGCCCAGTTCAGGCAAATCCCGCATGCGCCCCGCACATCGGGGTAGGGCCACCCCTGAAGGCTATACGGCGAAGCATGTAGGCAGTGTACCGGACGCGGTAGCAGGAAACCAGCGGGCGCCTATGGCGCGGCCGGTAGGAATCCGACGCAACGCGGCGCAGATGTGGTCGTGGTTCAGTTCGCGGGGCCGAGGTTCCATCCGCCATCGAGCACGGCAACGCGACCCGTCTTGTAGTGCGCACGTGGATGCGCCATGCAGAGCGCCTCGAACACGACGGCATCGACATCGGAGAACTTCGTCACGGGGAGTTCGCCGTTGGCGAGCGACTCCTCCTTGCCCTCGATGGTCGCCATGCCCATGCCCGCGTACACGACGCCTACGGCGATGACGCCGACGTTGATGTCCACCGGGCGGAACTCCAACGCCAGTCGCTTCATGCCATCTTCGAGCGCGCGCTTGGAGTGGGCATAGTGGTGCAAATAGTCCGACTTGTACTCGTGCCATTCCGTGACGTAAGAGGAGATCGCCAGCAGCGCGCCTCGCGAGGGCGTACGTGCATCCGCATGCGCGTTATTGCGGATGTGCGCGGCCGCCTCGCGGGCGAACGTCACGGGCGCAACGGCGTTGATCTCCTGCTGGAGGCCGACGCGCTCCACCGAGAGATCGTCCCGGAAGCACACCCCGGCGTTGTTTATGACAACATCCAGTCTGCCCCAGGCGTCCTGCGCGGCCGCCAACACGCGTTCGCGATCCTGTGAGCGCGTCAGGTCCGCGCGCATGATTGCGAGGCGGCCTTTGGCGAGAGCGTCCGCCTGTTGCGTCCTGAGCGCGTGGTCCGCGGCCACGGACTCGTCGGACTCGCCTCGGTGGAATGCGAGTACGCGCGCCCCCGCCCCGAGGAAGCCGTCGGTGAGCGCGCGGCCGATACCCCGGACGCCGCCCGAAATGACGGCCACGCGATCGCGATGGGACAGATCGGTGCTAGGAGCCATGTGAATCCCTGTGTGTTGTGTCGCGACGGAACGTACCACGCGCCTGCGAGGAAGGTCAACTGTCGGACAAGTGCGCCGCGCCCGTCGGAGGAAACGACGGCCGGGACGACACGGCGCGAACCGGCCTAGAGTCGCCCGGTACTAGGCTTGACACCCTGTTGCCGCCTGGGCTATTTTAGTAGATGGGTCAGCGCGTAAGGGCTCGTTGACACAGGCTACACCGTAGAGCATGAAGGGAGTCTGGCACGGATAACAAGGGCGGTTCGCCCGCCGTTCTCTGCCAGCAATATCGCACTGATAATGACAGAAACACCAGAACAGACGACGGACGACGACGACGTCCGGGAACCCGATTCGCCCGAGACAACGGACGCCGAAGCCGCTGATAGCGCGGAAGAGCCGGCTCCCGAGGCTGCGGACGACTCGGCCGATGAGCAAGCTTCCGAGGCTGCCGACGAACCGGCCGAAGAGCAAGCTCCCGAGGCTACGGACGATGCGCCGGTGGCAGAGGCCGCCGACGACTCAGCCGAAGAGCAGGCTCCCGAGGCCACCGACGACGACCCGGCGGCCGAGGCTGCCGACGACTCGGCCGAAGAGCAGGCTCCCGAGGCCACCGACGACGACTCGGGGCCCGAGGCTGCCGACGACTCAACCGAAGAGCAGGCTCCCGAGGCCACCGACGACTCGGCCGAAGAGCCGGCTTCCGAGGCTACGGACGCGGCTGAGGCGCCCGACGCGACGGTGGAAGCCATGTCCCCCGGAGTCAGGGCCCCCGGCGAACCCGAGCGGGAGATGGAAGAAGCCCCGGCCGCGGGCGTCAACGCCATTGATCTCCCCGACGATGACGTCTTCACCGACGAGCAGTTGGCCGCTGCCTACGACCAGACGATGCGCCACATACAAGAGGGCGAGGTCGTGCGAGGCACGGTGCTGAAGGTCGCCGAAGAGAGCGTCCTGGTAGACATAGGCTACAAGTCCGAGGGCACTATCCCTCTCGAAGAATTCCCGCCGGGCGAAGACGGCAAGCCGACGATCGCCGCAGGCGAGGAGTTGGACGTCTATCTCGTCCGTCTCGAGGATGCCGACGGTTCCGTCGTGCTGTCCAAGGTCATCGCCGACCAACGACGCGTGTGGGACGACATCGCGGAAGCGTACGAGGGCGACCGCCCCGTCAAGGGCACCGTCACACGTCGCATCAAGGGCGGCCTCCGGGTGGAGATCGGCAGCATGTACGCCTTCCTCCCGGCATCACAGGTGGACATCCGGCCGGTTCCCGACCTGGACACGTACCTCGGTCGAGATATCGAGATGCGCGTCATCAAGCTCAACCGCCGCCGCCGCAACATCGTCCTTTCGCGACGGGTGTTGCTCGAAGAGGCGCGCGAGTCGATGCGTCAGGAGCTGCTGGAGACCCTCGCCGCGGGCCAGACGCGCCACGGCGTGGTGAAGAACATCACGCAGTTCGGCGCCTTCATCGACTTGGGCGGGCTGGACGGACTGCTGCACAAGAGCGATATGTCCTGGGGACGCGTCAGCCATCCGGCGGACTTCGTCGAACGCGACCAGGAGATCGACGTGATGGTGTTGAGCATCAACCGTGAGTCGGGCAAGGTCTCACTGGGGCTGAAGCAGCTGACCAAGGACCCGTGGGAAGGCATCGCCGATAAGTTCCCGGTCGCCTCCGACGCCGTCGGCCGCGTGGTCAACATCGTCGACTACGGCGCCTTCGTCGAACTGGAAGAGGGCGTGGAAGGTCTGGTACATGTCTCGGAGATGTCCTGGACGCGACGGAACATCGACCCGCACACCGTGCTAGGGGTGGGCGACGAGGTTACCGTCCGCATCCTGAACGTCGATCCCGAGCGGCAGAAGATCTCCCTTGGTCTCAAGCAGCTCGCAGAGAACCCGTGGGATCGCCTGGAACGCGACAAGCCGGTCGGCGCGCGTGTCGCCGGGCGCGTCCGGAACATCACCGACTTCGGCGTCTTCGTCGAAATCGAAGAGGGCATCGACGGTCTCATCCACGTGTCCGACCTGTCGTGGACAAAGCGGGTCGAGCCGGACGAGATGCTCCAGGAGGGCGCCGAGATCGAGGTCGTCATCTTGGATGTCGATCGCGATCGCGAGCGCGTGTCCCTCGGGCTCAAGCAGCTCGAGCCTGACCCGTGGCTGGATGTGCCCGAGAAGTACAAGGTCGGCACGACGGTCGAAGCGCAGATCGTCAACCTGACGAACTTCGGAGCCTTCGCGAAGCTCGAGGACGGCATTGAAGGGCTGATTCACATTTCGGAGTTGAGCGATCAGCACGTGGAGGACCCGGTCGAGGTCGTCCGCGTGGGTGACTCTCTCGACGTCAAGGTGATCAACCTCGACTTGCAGGACCGTCGCATCGGCCTGAGCCGCAAGGCGTATATCGCCGATCAACACCGCACGGAAGCCGTGGAACAGGACGCGCCGACGCCCGTCGCCGACGCCGCCGCGGCCCCTGCTCGACCGCAACCGCAAGCGCGTGGACGCGAGCGCGAGCAGGAACGCGAACGCCCGCGCGAACGCTCCGCGGGTGGCACGACCCTGGGCGATCTCATCGACCAGGCTCAGCGCGACCTCACTGACGATGACGACGGGGACAACGACGACGAAGAGTAGAGCGCCTCGCGTCCGTAACGCGCGCATGATCGACGATTCTCACCTCGCCGATCGGTCGTACAGTGCCTATGTGGAGGCTGTGCCCACCCGCGCTGCGAGAGCGTCTGCACGTGTGCCCATATGGCCGAAAGGAGCCTGACGTTGGACTCCCTATTCACGTCCGAGTCGGTGACCGAGGGTCATCCCGACAAAATGGCCGATCGCATATCCGACTCCGTGTTGGATGCGATCCTGGCCGACGATCCGAACGGACGCGTCGCCTGCGAGACGATGGTGACCACCGGGCTGGCCATCATCGCCGGCGAGATCACGACGACGACGTACGTCGACATGCCCAGCGTCGTGCGAAAGACGATCCTGGACATCGGCTATGACGACGCGACGTACGGCTTCGACGGCCACACGTGCGCCGTCTTGACGTCCATCGACAGTCAGTCGCCCGACATCGCCCAGGGCGTGGACCGCGAGGGCGCCGGCGACCAGGGGATGATGTTCGGATACGCCTGCCGCGAATCCGAAGAGCTAATGCCTCTTCCGATCATCCTCGCGCATAAGCTGACGGCTCGTCTGACGGAAGCGAGGAAGACGGGCGCGCTCCCGTTCCTGCGCCCGGACGGCAAGTCGCAGGTCTCCGTGCGGTACGAGGACGGCGAACCGGTGTCCGTCGAGACGGTCGTCATATCGTCGCAGCATGACGCCGCCATCGCGACGCCCGAACTCCGGGAAGCGATCACCGAAGAGGTGATAAAGGCGATTATCCCAGAGGAGATGCGCAGCCCGCAGATCACCTACCACATCAACCCCACCGGGATATTCGTGGAGGGTGGCCCCAAGGCGGACTGCGGTCTGACGGGACGCAAGATCATCGTCGACACGTACGGCGGGATGGGCCGTCACGGCGGCGGCGCGTTCTCGGGGAAGGATCCGACGAAGGTCGACCGCAGCGCGGCGTACGCTGCGCGGCACGCGGCGAAGAACGTCGTCGCCTCCGGCCTCGCGGAGCGCTGTGAGATTCAGCTCGCCTACGCCATCGGCGTCGTCGAGCCGGTCTCCGTGATGGTCGACACGTTCGGCACCGGCGCGCGGCCCGACGCGGAACTGAGCAAGATCGTCCAAGAGACGTTCGACTTCCGCCCACGCGGCATCATCGACCGACTGCAGCTTCGACGACCCATCTACGCCGCGACATCGGCGTACGGTCACTTCGGCCGCACCGAGCCCACGTTCACGTGGGAGAAGACCGACTTCGCCGACGCGCTCGCGCAGCACCGCTCCTAGCCCCCGAGGAATCGCGCTCCATGAACTACGACGTCAAAGACCTTGGGCTGGCCGAGGCCGGTAAGCAACGCATCGAGTGGGCCGAGAGCTCAATGCCTGTGCTCCGCCAGATACGCGATCGTTTCGCCGACGAGAAGCCGCTGGACGGCGTACGCATCGCCGCGTGCCTGCATGTCACGACCGAGACGGCGAACCTCATGCGCACGCTGAACGCGGGTGGCGCCGAGGTCGCGCTGTGCGCCTCCAACCCGCTAAGCACGCAGGACGATGTCGCGGCCAGCCTGGTTGAGGACTTCGACACGGCCACGTTCGCCATCCACGGCGAAGACAACGACACGTACTACGGACACATCGCCGACGTGCTCGACACGAAGCCGCAGGTCACCATCGACGACGGCGCGGACCTCGTCGGTGTGATCCACTCGGAACGGCGCGAGCTCATCGACGGCATCGTCGGCGGCATGGAGGAGACGACGACCGGCGTCATCCGCCTACGCAGCATGGCGGCCGACGGCGTCCTCGCATACCCGATCTACGCCGTCAACGACGCGATGACCAAGCACATGTTCGACAACCGCTACGGCTCCGGCCAGAGCACCCTGGACGGCGTGCTGCGCGCGACGAACGCGCTCATCGCCGGGATGGTCGTCGTCGTGTGTGGCTATGGGTGGTGCGGCCGTGGCGTCGCCGACCGAGCGCGTGGGCTGGGCGCGAACGTCATCGTCACTGAGGTCGACCCGCTGCGTGGCCTCGAAGCGGTGATGGACGGCTTCCGTGTGCTGCCGATGTCTCAGGCGGCACGCGAGGGGAATCTCTTCATCACCGTGACGGGCGACATCAGCGTCCTCCGCGGCGAGCACTTCGAGGTGATGCGCGACGGCGCGCTCATCGCGAACTCCGGGCACTTCAACGTCGAGATCGACATCCCGGCCCTGGCGGAGATGGCGACGGACATTCGTACGGCGCGGCCGAACGTCGAGCGATACACGCTCGCGAACGGAAACCGCCTGCACGTGCTGGGCGAAGGGCGTCTCATAAACCTGGCCGCGGCGGAGGGTCACCCCGCGAGCGTGATGGACATGAGCTTCGCCGGGCAGGCGCTATCTACAGAGCACATGCTCAAGAACGCCGCGAGCCTCGAAGCCAAGGTGTACGACCCGCCGAAGGAGATTGACGGACATATCGCCGGTCTGAAGCTGGCGGCACTGGGCATCGAGATAGACACGCTCACCGCCGAACAGAGCAAGTACCTCTCGTCGTGGGACATGGGCACGACGTAGCGACCGCGACGCGACTGCGGATCGGAACACGCTGAGTGTAGGGGCAGGAGCCATCTTGCCCCTATCGTCTTATTCGGCGACACATCCACGGAGGCGAGCCATGTCACGCGTAGAGTGGGTGGAAAGCGTCGTCATGCTGCTATGCATCCCGCTCCTGTGGCCGGTCGTGAAGTGGATGCGCAGCGGGACGCCCCTGCCAGCTTACTACGGCGTCGTTCTGGTTGCGGGCGCCCTCGTGCTGATCGCCATCACCGTGCGCCGCGTACAGCGTCTCCGCAACGCGTTTCGCGATCAGCGCGGCCAAGGCCCGGGCCGATTCCCATTCTGAGCGGCCTGCGCCGCCGCGCGTCCTGTCGGGGCCGCCCAGGCCCATAGCCGCTTCACTAGGAGCATCCGTTGAGCGTACTAATCGTAGGTTCCGTGGCGTTCGACTCGATCGAGACCGCGACGGGTTCGGACCCGCGCGCGTTGGGTGGATCGGCCACGTATGGCTCGGTGGCCGCCGGCTTCTTCTCCCCTGTGCAACTCGTGGGGGTCGTCGGCGAGGACTTCGATCAGGAGAACATCGACCTGCTGGCGTCGCGCGGCGTCGATCTCGAAGGACTCGAGCGCAAGGCGGGCAGGACGTTCTTCTGGGCCGGGAAGTACTCCGAAGACTTCTCCGAACGAGAGACGCTCACGACCGACCTGAACGTGTTCGCGGACTTCCAGCCGCACATCCCGGAGTCGTACCGAAGCACGCCGTACATCTTCCTCGCGAACATCGCGCCGAACCTGCAGCAGATGGTCCTGGAGCAGACGGACGATCCGATGCTCGTCGTCGCCGACACGATGAACCTGTGGATCGACATCCAGCGGGACGACCTGCTGGAACTCCTCCGAAGCGTGGACGTGTTCGTTCTCAACGACGAGGAGGCGCGCATGTTGACCGGCGAAACCAACCTGATCCGGGCCGGACGCCGGTTATTGACGTATGGCCCCTCGCGCGCCATCATAAAAAAGGGCGAGCATGGCGCGGTGTCCCTGACGGAGGACTCGTACTTCGCCGCCCCGGCGTATCCGACGCAGGATGTCGTCGACCCAACGGGAGCCGGTGACACCTTCGCGGGGGCCCTGATGGGCTACCTGGCGGCGCACGATTCGGCGTCGGAAGAGGTCATACGGCGCGGGCTTCTGCTGGGTAGCGTCGTGGCCTCCTTCACGGTCGAGGGCTTCGGGCTGGACCGGCTGCGAGAGATCGACGAGCACGCCATTGAGCAGCGATACCGAGAGCTGCGATCGTATTGCACGGTGGAATGACACACACCCGGGACACCGTATGTTTCGTATGCAGGGCGATTCGCTGGCGGACGCGCCCGAGATATCCGCGACGCTGTACGACTACGCCGGCGCGATACACATTCACTCCACGCTCTCCGATGGTTCCGGCACGGTCCCCGAGATCGTTCGGGACGCGCAGGCCGCCGATCTCGACTTCATCATGCTCACCGATCACGAGCACTTGCAGGCTCGCGACCTCGGCTACGAGGGGTGGCACGACGACCTTCTGTGCCTTGTCGGCGAGGAGGTCACGCCTCGATTCCACAACCACTACCTCGCGTTCGACATCGATGCCCCTGTAAAGGGACGTGGCAACTGGCGACAGCCGCAACGGTTCATCGACGATGTGCAGGCGCAGGACGGCCTCGGCTTCATCGCGCATCCGATCGGTGAGGACTACCCCACCCGCGCGATGGCGTGTCCGTGGCTGGACTGGACCGTCACCGGCTTCACGGGCATCGAGCTGTGGTCGTACATGCACGACTGGGTGCGCAACATGCGGTGGAAGAACGTCGCCGCCGCGATCGCCGCGCCGGACAAGGTGATCCAGGGGCCGCACCATCGCGCTGTTAGGATGTGGGACCAGCTCGGGCAGAGGCGCCCGGTCGTCGCTCTGGGTACTCTCGACATCCACGCGAAGAAAGTCCCCGGCATCGGCCTTCCTCAGATCCTGCCCTACGCCTTCGCGTTCAGGACCGTGAGAACGCACGTCCTGCTCGAGGCCCCGCTAGACCCCAACGACGCCCAGGCCGCTGCCGCGCAGGTGTACGCCGCGATCCGCGCGGGGCACTGCTACCTGGCACACGACGGCTTCGGGGACAGCACCGGCTTCTACTTCGACGCCCAGCACCGGGGCCGCATCGTCGCCCTGATGGGCGATGAACTCCCGTTCGCCGCGGGGATGCGGCTTCACGCTTCCGTGCCGGAGCAGGCGTACATCTGCCTCGTTCGGGACGGGCATGTCATTGAGGAGTTCGAGGGCAAGCGCCTCTCGTACGCGATCACGCAGCCCGGCGTGTATCGGGTCGAGGTCCGGCGTCGGTTCAAGCCCTGGATATTCTCGAATCCGATCTACGTTCGCACGCCCTAGCCGTCAGGCCACGTAGGGCCTTCCGCGGCCACCTCGGCGTGCATAGCGCGCAGCGTGTCCCGCATCGCCGCGGCTCTTGTCCGCTCACGCTCCAGGGCGTCATCGCGCTCCGTCGGGTCTTCGCGCAGATTGTACAGCTCGAACTCGTCCAGTTCGGCGTTCGCGAGCAGCTTCCAATCCCCGTCTCGGATGGCTACGCGCGGCTGGCTGATGGCAGCGTCGTATTGCCAACAGAGCGGCTTGGCGCGGCCGATCGGCTCGCCGGCCAAGGCGCGGGCGACATCCGCGCCGTCCAGATGGCGATCGGTCGGCGCGTCGACGCCCGCGGCGGCGCACATCGTCGGGAGGAGATCGACGCCACTCACGGCGTCCTCGACGACCGACCCCGGCTTCGTCACGCCCGGCCATCGAACGATCCCCGGCACACGGATGCCGCCCTCGTAGACATGGAGCTTCATGCCACGCAGCACGCCGGGAGACCCGTACGAGCGCGCGGCGCCGCGATAGCGGTTGAGCGTCTCCGGGCCGTTGTCGCTGGTGAACATCACGAACGTGTCGTCGCGCAGGCCGAGATCGTCGAGCGTGGCGAGCGTCCGCCCTACTTCGTGGTCCATCTGCGTCACGTTGCCGAAGTAGATCGCCTCCTCCGGCGTGGCGGCGGTCGCCTCGTACATCCGCGTGAACTCCTCCGACGTCGCGACCGGCTCGTGCGGCGAGTGGAACGACACGAAGAGGAAGAACGGCGCGTCGTCCGTGCGCGCTTCCAGCCATCGGATACCCTCGTCGACGATCACGGCGCTGGAGTACCCCTCCAGCGGGCCGACGGCGACGCCGTTGCGCACGAAGTTGT
>NYZG01000113.1 GCA_002687025.1 Candidatus Poribacteria bacterium | reverse complement strand
GCGCGCCGCTGTACGCCGTACGACCGACGGCGACGGGCGACATCACGCTCCCCGAGGGCGGCGCCACGAACGAAGCCATCGCGTGGAGCACGGGCCGCAACGGCGCCTACATGCAGACGCCCGTCGCCTACGGGGAGTACCTCTACAGTTGCCGAGACAACGGCGTCGTGAAGTGCTACGAGGCCACCACGGGCGATCTCGTCTACGAGCAGCGGCTTGGGAGCGGGCGAGACGGCTTCACCGCGTCGCCGATCGCTGCCGACGGCAAGCTCTACTTCACGAGTGAACTCGGCACGACGTACGTCGTCGCGCCCGGGCCCGAGTTCGAGGTCCTGTCCACTAACGAACTTGACGATATCTGCATGGCGACGCCCGCGGCGTCCGCCGGCACGCTCTACTTCCGCACTCGCAGCAGCGTGATCGCCATCGCCGAATAGCGCGCGGCTACGCCTCCGCCGCGGCGTGCTCATCGCCGCACGAGTCGCAGTACGGCAACAGCGTGTGTCGAACCGACCCACACGAGTCGCACTCGTGGTACAGACCCGAGCCACACGACGGACACGTGTACGGCGTCTCGTCCGCATCGCCGCTGGCAGCGGATCCGCGCATCGGCCCTTTCGCCGTCCACACCGCGTGCTTCAGGGGGCCGCGGACGATCTGGTACGTGCAGACCGGGCAACGATGCCGTCCATACGCCTCACGATACCGACGTAGGAGCAGGTCCCTTCGGGGCCTCGCAACCATCCTCACAGCCTGAACGAGGAACAGCGTCACGACCGCAATCCCGGCGCCCACGGCGATGTACTTGAACCATGCCCGTGGGAAGTACTGCCACATGACCTGCGTCATCACCACGAACGTCGCGATGAGCCAAGCGTAGTAAATCGGCGCGTAAAGTTGCTTGCGTCGCGTGAATACCAGCCACGCCCCGAGGGCAAGCGCCGGAAGCACGAACGTCAGCTTGAACGCGGCCAGCTTCAGGCGATGGCGGCTCAGCCGCGACTCGAACTCCTCGTGGACGCGCTCGTCGTCGTCCCTACGTCGTTCGTCGAGTGCCTGGATGCGCGCGGCGACCGTGCGCTGCTCCTGGCTCTGTTTGCCGATGGCTTCGCTCGCGAGCTGGAATTCCACCTGCTTCGCGATGAATAGTGACTGGCTTTCCGCGAGCGCCTGTTGACGCTCGTCTGTGGGCGTGACGCCAGCTTCGATGTCGAGCCGATGCAGGTCGATGAGTTGATCCATCGTGGATCGGAGTTCGGCGGTGCTCCGGCTAAGGACGCGTTGGATGTCCTCCTGATTCGATATCTGCGTCTGAAGGTCGGCCTGCTGCTCCTGCAGGCTGTCGAGCTCGTCGCGCAAGGCGGCGTCCCCGATCTCATCACGCACGTCCTCGCGCTGCGGCCCGTCGATGCGGCCGATGTCGCTCACGACAAAGTCGACGGCCCAGTAGAACAGCAGCGTCAGCACTGAGGCGAGGAACCATATGAGCAGGCGATGCAGCCGCGGGGCGTGTGCGCGGGATGTCGAGGCCATGGGGTTGCGCGCTCCATGTGGGTGGGAATCCGGGAGCCGTGCGCCGGACGGCATTATCGCAGCCTTCCGCGCGCGAAGCCACCTGCGGTGACCGCGAGCATACGCGCGAGCGCCATGCCGGTGGTCCGCAGGGACGCCCGTCGATCCCGTCTCCTCGGGCACCGACGATCGGCTTCCGTTCCCCGACGTGCGTCACAAACTCCGTGCCAAGCATCAGGGCGGGAGCAGGTCGCCGACAGCAGGCGCCAGGATGACGCCACGGCGAGGATACTGATGCAGGCGGCGAACGGGCGCGGGCCGCCCTACTGGTCAGCACGTTGCGCATTGGGAGGCGCGCGGCCTGGATGCGGACGCCGCGCGGCAAGGGTTCACAGAACCCACCGCACGGGTCATACACACCCTGGGCCGGCAGGTCGGGGTTGCGGACGACGTGGCGCCCTTGACGGCGGCGGCGCATCTGAGGATCATGTGCGCGGGCGGGACGCAGATGGCGGAAAGGCTAACTGACTGCGAATGGTGATACGCGTGTTCCTCGTCGACGACCATGCGGTTCTCCGGTCGGGCCTGAAGATGCTCCTGGAGGACGAAGGGGATCTCTGCGTTGTCGGGGAGGCCGAGGACGGCGCATCGGCGATCGCGACCGTCGCGGAGGCGCAGCCGCATGTGCTCGTGTTGGACATCACGATGCCCGGGCTCACGGGCATCGACACCATCGGCGGACTCATTGAGCGGTGCCCGTCGGTGCGCATCGTGGTGCTAACGATGCACGACAACACCTTCCTCATGAAGCAGGCGCTCCAGCGCGGCGCGCGGGCATTCGTCCTCAAGAGTTCGGCTGACCGGGAGATCATCCAAGCTATCCGCGAGGTGCGGGCCGGCCGGGTGTACCTGGACAGCACACTCGCGGACAAGTTCATGGCGGAGTTCCTGTCCGGCGCGGGTCCTTCCGCATCGGACGGAAAGCCGGGGCTCACCTACCGCGAGAAGCAGGTCGTGGACTTCGTGGTCCGGGGGTATTCGAACAAGGAAACCGCGGAAGGCCTGTCCATCGCGGTGAAGACCGTCGAGAGCCACCGGCGGAGGATCATGGACAAGCTTGGGTTACGCTCACGGGCGGAACTGGTCCAGTACGCCATACAGGAGCGCATCCTCGACGTCGAGCCAGACATCTAGCCGACGGTCACGACGCTCTGTCCGGGATCGTGAAGCTGAAAGTCGAACCGGCTCCCAACTCCGACTCGACCCACATCTCCCCGCCGTGCAGTTCGACGATCTTCTTGCAGATGGCCAGCCCCATACCGACGCCAGGATACTCCTCGTGCGTATGTAGCCGCTGGAACGCGACGAAGACCCGCTCCAGATGCCCCGACTCAATCCCTATGCCGCGGTCCTGCACTGAGAAAGCCCACGCCCGACCACGTCGGACCGCACGGATGACGATCTCCGGCGGCGCCTCGGAACGGAACTTCAGGGCGTTGGTCAGTAGGTTCAGGAACACCTGCCCAAGCTGCGCCGCGTCTGCGACGACCGTGGGTAGATCGTCCCCGTGCGATACCGTGGCCTCGGACTCCTCGATCACAGTGGCCAACGACAGCGTCGCCTCCACGACCACCGCCCCCACATCCGTAGGCGCGCTGCCCGCGCCACGGCTGCCGACGCGCGAGTATTCCAGCAGGGAATCCAGCAGCGACCGCATGCGCTTCGCGCCGTCTGACGCGTAGCCGATGTACTGCTTGCCGTCGTCGCCGACAGTGTCGCCGTAGCGGCGTTCCAGCAGCTGAATGCAGCTGGCGATCGTGCGCAACGGTTCTCGCAGATCGTGCGACGCGATGTAGGCGAACTGCTCGAGTTCGGTATTGGAGCGCCCGAGCTCATCGTTCGCGGTCTGCAATTCGCCGCGCGTGGCTTCCAGACGCGCTGCCATGCGGTTGAACGACGCGGCGAGCTCGCCCAATTCGTCCCTGGTCGACGCGGTGACCCGCCGACTCAGATCGCCTCCCGCAACGCCCTCCACGGCCTCCACGACGTCTGCCAGGGGCCGCGTGATGAAGCTCGCAAGAACATACGCGGCAGCGATGCCCAGGGCGAACACGACGAAGCTGACGAAGGCAACGGCCCGGCGCGCAGCCGCGGCTGACTCGCGCTGTGGCCGCAGCGACAGCCCGAGGTGGAGGCGGCCCAGCGCGGCGCCCGAACGCTCCACCTGCACGCTCACGCGGTACACCATGCCGTCGCTCGACACCCCATCGCCCGCACGATAGCCCACCCGCCGCGCCTCTTCGGGACGATGCGCGGCAAAGACGTCGCCACGGACATCGGTGAGGACGATGTAGGCGAGATCCTCGTCGACGGCAGGGCCGGCGAACACATCGTGCGCGGAAAGAGAATCCCCAAACATCAGCGGCGGCTCCGACGCGAACGCGGTTATCTCCGCGACGGTCCTGGCCTTCTCGGCCGTTGCGTCCATCGCCCGCCGCTCGAATTCGCCCGGAAAGTACACGAAGATGAAAAGCGAGACCGCCGCCACCAGGACGGACGTCATCGCCGTAAGCTTCGCGCGAATGCGTACGCCGCGCATCAGGGGGTGGGCCTCCCCGCTGCGCCCGCCTCCGGCGTGCCTTCGGTGAACTCAAGCACGCGGGCATACGCGAGCAACTGCGCCGTGAAGTCGACGCCCTCTTCTCGCATGGCGGTGTAGTTGACGACCAGCTCAGGCCTTTGGCCCCGCGCGCTGACGGTCAGCGTAAGGCCCGCCCGGCCGTACGCGTCGACGCCACTACATGTCATGATGTCATGTTCCCTGGTAACACGGGTTATCGCGTCCAGGGGCACCGCGCGCAATGGCGCCACGTAGACGATATCGGCGTCACTTTCGAACACCGCCCTCTCCGTGTCTCTCTCGTCGGAAACGGGGACGGACACGTAGCGTACGGGAATGCCCTCGATGGCCTCGACCCCCAGTTCGTCGAGCACGCGTAACGCCTCCTCGTGTGCGCTGTTGGAGGCGAGAAAGCGCGGCTGGAACAGGATGGCGAACACAATCTCGTCGCCCGCGCGGTCGCGCAGGCTGCGGTCGAATGCAAGCGCCGTCATGCAGATGGGTAGGTGCGTTTCCATGGGCACGGGAATGTCCTGTGCGGACGTCGAGCCCGCGAGTAGCAGCGCGCACCACGCCACGACCCACACGCTTCGTCGCGTGTGCGGGAGACGCGAATCGATGTGTGCCACCGGTCTCATCTGGCGCACTCGGTCCTACCCTAGTGACGCGCCCAACATACGGCGCGGCGCCATGCCGCGCGCTGCCCGTCGCCTAGAAGCGCCGCTCGACGGTCAGCGCGACATCTCGTCCGTTCTGAGCTATGGCGGGCTGCAGATGCTCGAAACCGCCCGGGTACGCGTACGCTTCGTCAAGGACGTTCCTCACAAGCAGCGACGCGTGGACGCCGCCGAACAGCTCCGTAGTCGAGAGGTTCAGGTTCAGCAGGACGAAGGCATCGGTTTCGGCTCCCTGGACGGTAAGACGCTTGGATTCGGCGATCGCCTCGGCGGCGGCAAAGACCTTCGGGACGAGCGGGACGAAGATACCCGCACGCGCAAGCGGTGTGTCGGAGAGTTCGTCAGACGAAGCCCGGAATCCGCGTCCTCGGTCGTCTGGTAGGCGTAGCTCGCGTATACGCGCCCCTGATCACCCAGCTTCGCGCGCAACTCCCCCTCGATTCCGGCAGCTCGTACTTCGCTCGGGTTGCCGAAGATGGCGAGACCATCCGCGGGGTCTACCGTCGCGTCTATCAGATCCCGGATCCTGTAGCGGTACACCGAGACTGAGCCGAGGACGTCAGAGCCAATACGTTGCTCCCACACGGCTTCGGCCGTGCGCATGCTCTCGGGTCGCAGCGTCGGATTGACCTTCAGAAACCCCGGTACGTCAAGGAGTCGCTCGAATCGCGTCGACACACGGAACGCCTCGCCGTAGAGGAGCTTCACCGTGCTCGACGCGGCAGGCTTGTAGATGACCGCTGCGCGAGGCGACACGGAGTCGTCATCCGTGGAGTAGCTGTCGCCGCGAACTCCCAACGTGAGGGACAGGTTATCCAGCGGCTGGTACGTGTTCTGGGCGTACGCCGAAAGGAGCGTGAAGGGGAAGGCCCCGTCGACGTAAGTCGTGCCCGCCTCGTCGAACACGTCGAAGTCGATCGTGAAGTGCCGCTGCGTCTCGAATCCGACGACCAATCGGTTGTACTCGCGAGGATCCCACAGGAACTGCGCCTCCGTGCCGCCCCAGAAACTGTCGTTCTCTACGAACCCATCCGGGATTGCGTCGTATGGGAGCACGGTCTGGTGGTGGAAGTAGTCGAAGTACCCTCGCGCCATCGCGCCGGCCCGTGCGCTCAGTCTCGGTTCGTATCGGAGTTCGAAGAACCCGCGGTCGTCGAGCGTCGTCGCGGCGGGGTCGTTGAAGGCTGCCAGGAAGGCCCCGGTCGGTCTGGCCGTCTTCCTGGATGAGAACATGCCCTGCGCGCTGAAGTCGCCGGCGTGCAGCGACCCGTGGACACCTCGGGCTCGGTCCCAATCCACCCCTCCCGCGATGCCAGCGTTGGTCGACGGCCCGTCGTACTCCTCGTAGTAGAGATCCTGGCCGTCGATGTCGCTCCAGAGGCCGGAAAGGGCCACCTCCACGCCGTCGACCGGGGAGCCGCCGTATAGGCCGGAGATCCCCTTGCGCCCGAAGCTTCCGGTTTCGCCCGAGACGCGCAGCCCGTCGATGGAGTCCGCATCCTTTGTGACGATATCGATCACGGCGAACACGGCGCCGGCGCCGTACAGCGCTGAGCCGGGGCCGCGCACGATTTCGATGCGCTCTATGGCGTCGAGGTTGAGGCCCTGAGTCGGCCCGACCTCGGCGCCATTGTAGAAGTCATCGTTGTTGATGTGGCCGCTGATGAGCAGCAGGACGCGGTTGTTGTAGTTCGTCATGCGCCCGTGCCCGCGCACACCGAGGTACGAGTAGGCGCGATCGTTGCTGACGTACACGCCTCGCACCGTCTGCAGCGCTTCGTCCAGGGTTCGCCACCCGTATCGCGCGATGTCCGCGGACGTGAGGATGGTCACGGACGCCGGGGCTTCGCCCAGAGCCTGTCTGTATTTGGACGCCGCCTCGCTGCTCGACGGAGCGCTGATCGGGGTGTTCAGAAGCTCTTCGAGGGACTGGGCGTCGGCGTCGGCGCCTATGCCCGTAAGCCATACCAGGGCCCACAGCGTCGTACCGATTCGGCCTGGGAACGTCCCGCGGCCCATCATCTCTCCTTGCATGTTCGCTCCGGCGCGTCGAGGCGCCGGAGCGCGCCGCATAGCCTAGAACCGGTGTTCGATGGTCAGCACGACATCTCGTCCGTTCTGCAATACGGCAGCTTGCAGATGCTCGAACCCGCCCGGATACGCGTACGTCTCGTCAAGCACGTTCCTCACGAGCAGCGCCGCCCGCGCGCCGCCGAATAGGTCTGTGGTGGACAAGTTGACGTTGAGCAACACGACCGCGCCCGTCTCTGTGTCCTGGACCGTAAGACGACCGGATTCGACGATCAGCTCCGCCGCCGCGAATACCGGTCGTAACACGGGCATGACGATGCCCGCCCGCGCGAGATGCGCAGGCGAATTCGTCAGGCGAGCGCCGGTGGCTGTGTCCTCGGCCTTTTGGTAGGCATAGCTCGCGTAGCCGCGTCCGCCTTCGCCGATATGGGCCCGCAGTTCCGCTTCTACCCCGCCCGCGTCGACTTCGCTCACGTTGTCGAACACACCGAGCTCGTCGTCGGGGTCGACCGTCTCGTCTATCAGATCCGTCATCTCGTAGCGGTAGGCGGAGACGACGCCGAGGAGGCGCGAGCCGATGCGTTGCTCCCACACGGCTTCAGCGGTGCGGATGCTCTCGGGCTTCAGCAGGGGGTTGGCTTTGAACGCGAGGTCGCGTCAATAGGTGTGTAAGTTCATCCGGCGGCGGCTTCCCAGTCGTTTTCGTTGCGTTGTCTGACGCCGTCGACGTACGTGACCCCGTCT
>NYZG01000112.1 GCA_002687025.1 Candidatus Poribacteria bacterium | reverse complement strand
TTCATCGCCGATGGCGACCAGCGCTTCGATCGCATCTACGACCAGCCGCTATTCGACTTCGGTCTCGGCCTGAAACATCAGTTGAAGCCCGACTACGGCGATGGACTGCCCGCGGTTGCCGTCGGAGTGAACGGCCGCTTCGGCTACGCGTCTGACGACTTCGAGGTGTTCCAGGACAGGACCCCCGCCGACGGGTTCGCCGACTTCGGCCTCGAGGGTTACACGGCAATCACCGTCTCCGCGGGCGAGTTGATCCAGGCGCACGGCCGCATCGCCGTGAGTTCCTCCCGCAAGCTCGGCGCCCAGACATCGTTCGGGGGCGGCGTGGAGTTCGGGCTCGTTCCTGGGCAGCTGATGGTGTCCGGCGACTTCTCCTCGCGCCGCGACATCGCCGGAGTCGAGTACCGCGATACCGGGGAGAAGCTCACCGTGGGCTTCCACTACTTCCTGTCCCCGTCCACCGTCGTGCAGTTCATGAGGAACACCGCCGGGCACACGATAGTCAACCTCGTGCAGATCGGCGAGAAGTCCACGGCGGTCACGCCTTCGGCTCCGTCGCTGGAGCAGGAGCTATTCTGATCCCCGCGCGGCATCCGCTCCTTCTGCGTCATATGCCATGAGGGCCGTCGTCCAGCGCGTATCGAGCGCGTCCGTGTCCGTCGACGGCGAGGTCGTCGGGTCGATCGAGCGCGGCTTCGTCGTCTTGCTCGGGGTCGGAGGCGAGGACGACACGTCGGACATCACGTACCTCGCCGACAAGGTCGCGCATCTGCGCATCTTCCCGGACGACGACGACCGGATGAACCTGTCCCTGCTGGACATAGGCGGAACCGCGCTCGTCGTGTCGCAGTTTACACTGTATGGAGACTGCCGACGCGGGCGACGCCCAAGCTTCACCGAGGCGGCCCCGCCCGACCGCGCCGACGCCCTGTACGAGGAGTTCGTGGCGGCCCTGTCGGAGCGAGGCGTCCCGGTCGAGACCGGCGTGTTCCGCGCGATGATGGCCGTGCAACTCGTGAACGACGGCCCCGTCACGATCCTGCTGGACTCCAAGCGGCTGTTCTAATGCTCTTCGAGGCCGAGGGCGCGGCGCGACCGACCCACCGCGTAGCAGCGCCTACTGCATCCCTTCCCCCTTTCCAAGGGGGAAGGTTAGGATGGGGGTCGGAGACACACTGCCTGCGGAAGCCACCCAGCGTGAACGCATGAGCCCCGACCCCACGTTCGCCGCCGAGATCGACATGTTCATGGACTACCTGCGGATCGAGCGCGGGCTGTCCGAGAACACGCTTTCCAACTACGCGCGCGACCTTCGCCAGGCCGCGGCGACGTTCCTCGACCACGGCCGCGCGTCGTTCACGACGGTGGTATACGTCGAAGTCGCCGATCACCTGAACCGTATGCGCACGCGCGGCCTGTCGTCGAAGACGATCAGCAGACGCCTTTACGCCTTGCGCTCATTTTTCAGGTTCCTGGAGGCCGAAGGTCTCCTGACGGAGAACCCGGCGTCCAAGATACAGCCCATCAAGACGTGGGCGACGCTGCCCGAGGTCCTCACTCCGCAAGAGGTCGATCTGCTGCTAGCGGCCAACAAGGCTACCAACGGAAATCCCTACGAACTGCGCACGCACTCGATCCTGGAGACCTTCTACGCTACGGGGTTGCGGGTCTCCGAGTTGGCGGACCTGACGGTACAGGACGCGCACATGGATGTCGGCTACCTCCGGTGCATCGGGAAGGGCAACAAGCAGCGGTTGACGCCTATCGGAGAATGGGCGCTCGAGCCTCTCGCCGCCTGGATCGAGAACGGCCGCCCTCAACTTGCCGGGGATAGCGATCAGCCGTGGCTGTTCCTAAACCGCGGCGGCGGCAAGATGTCGCGTCAGCAGTTGTGGAAGCTCATCAAAGACTGCGCGAAGAAGGCCGGGATCGAACGGAACGTGTCGCCGCACACGCTACGCCACTCGTTCGCGACGCATCTGCTGCAGCGGGGCATGGACCTGCGCGCGCTTCAGGAGATGCTCGGCCACGCGGAGATCGTCACGACGCAGCTCTACACCAAGGTCGAGACCGAACACCTCAAGCAGGCGCATCGGAACTTCCACCCCCGCGGCTGACGGCGCCCGACCATTGGACACGAACTCCCACCTGCAGCGCGCGCTGCCGTCGTCGGCCTTGGACGCGTTGCGCGTGGTGGGCTCCGTCGCTCGCGATGGTGGCTGCGCTGTCTACCTGGTCGGCGGGCCGTTACGTGACGCGCTCCTGAACCGCTCCATCGTCGACGTAGACGTGTCTGTCGAGGGCGATGCGATTGCGCTAGCGGAACGGATCGCCGCCCGCCATGACGCCGTCGTCGATAAGACGCACGAGGCGTTCGGCACAGCCACGGTCACTTTTGCCGATGGCTACACGGTGGACCTCGCCACCGCGCGCGCGGAGACCTACGCGGAACCCGCCGCGCTCCCGACCGTGACCCCGTCGTCCATACGGGAAGACCTGCTACGCAGGGACTTCACGATCAGCGCGATGGCGGCTCCCATCGAGGGCGATGGCTTCGGGGCGCTGGTGGACCCGTGCAGTGGCGTCGCCGACCTCCAAGCCCGGCGCATTCGTGTTCTGCACCCCGGTAGCTTCCGCGACGACCCAACGCGCATCTTCCGCGCCTGCCGCTTCGCGCGACGGTTCGCGTTCACGCTCGACGACTGCACATCGACCGCAGTGCGGGAGACCGTGGACGGCGGGTACGTGGCCGGGCTGACGGGCGCGCGAGCGCGCAACGAGATCACGGCCGTTCTGCGAGAGGATGAAGCCATACCTACCCTCGCCGACCTGCACGAACATGGCGCGTTACAGGCGCTGGCGACGCCGTTTCCCTTCGCCGCAGACGCGCATGATCTCGTCGCCCGCGCGGATGAGCTTGTGAAGCCGTCGGAGGCGGATCGGCCGCGCGCGTTGCTTCTGGCGTGGCTGGACGCCCTCAGAGCTGCCGGGCGCCCTATCGCGCGATGGCTGATGGAACCCGCCGACGTGATGCGCGATTTCGACGCCATATCCGACATCAGGAAGGCTACCGACGGCCGTGGCCCCACGGCCCTTCGGCCGAGTGAATGGCATCCGCTACTCGCGGGCGTCTGCGCCGACATCCTGCCCGTCCTCGGCGCGCGGTTGGGCGCGGCCGCGCATGCCGATCTCGTGGTGCTCCGACGCCGGTTCGCCGACCTGCGGCCGTTCGTCACGGGCGACGACCTTCGCGAACTGGGGTACGCGCCGGGGCCGAACTACGGTGAGGTCCTGCAAGCGACACTCGACGCGCAGTTGGACGGCGCCGTCACCGACCGTGAACGGGCGTTGGAGTTTGCCCAGGCGCGGATGCGCGGCCTCGGGTGTGCCCCCGTTCCCGACTGCACGTAGACACGAGCGGGTCGGGCGAGTAGGTGCGTGGCGGATGCATCCGTGGGGACCAGATCGCTCAGGACGGGTCGCAGGAGCGTGCGCGCCGAACTGGGCCACGATTGGTACGGGACAGTCGACTATCCAGCACACGCGTGGACGGCTCTATAGGCGTTTCAGACCGCCCCATGTTGACGGGTCTTTGCCAGAGGGTGAGATCGCGCGGAATCCAGTGTCTAGCACTTCGAACACTCCAGCGCGCTGGTCCCATCCCCCGATGACATAGATGCGACCGTCGAGCGCCGTTCCAAAGAGGTCATGCCCGGCTGTCGGCATGTCTGGTCCGATGTCCCACGAATCCGAAACAGGGTCATATACATGCACGACCGCCGTGACTTCGGCATTGGGGTCACCGATCCAGCCCCCGATTGTGTAGATGCGACCGCCGACCACGCATGCCATGAACCTTGTGCGAGTCTCCGGCATCGGAGCGCCTTCTCGCCATGTGTTGGTGGCAGGGATATAGATGAACAGAGACCTGAGATCGTCGGCGTTGTGGTCTAAGCCTTGCCCACCCAGGACGTATATCTCGCCGCGAATGGCGACGGCCGAGTGCCAGGCGTTAGGCTCCGGCATGTCTGCTCTGGCTTCCCACTGGCCGGTGGCTGGGTCGTACGCTTCGTTCGTCCTCAGGTTGGGACCAGATGCCCAGCCACCAAGCACGTACAGTTTTCCGCCTGCAACCGCAGCCGCTGTCTTGCCTCGTGCAGTGGGCATGTCCGCAAGCGTGTCCCACGAGTCGGTGACAGGGTCGTGAACCTCCAGCGAGCTCAACGCTGTCCACTGCCCCGGGGTCCCCAGGCCGCCGGCGACGTATGTCTTCCCGTCTATAACTCCAGCGGAGAAGTAACTGCGCGCTGTTGGAATCGCTGCGCTGACATCCCATGAGTGAGATCTCGTATCGTAGACCAGCGTCGCATCGCGCGGGCCAACCGTGTCAATGCCCGCAAACACGTACAGTCTGTCGTCGATGGCCGTCGCAGCTGCGGCGGCGCGTTCGTCGGGCGCGCCGTCGAGCCGTGTCCACGTCCCCATCGACGGGGCGGCGGGGAACGGCTGCGCTTCCGCTTCGCCGACGCCGTCGGCAACAGGCTTTACCTTCGGTCGGAACTCCTCCGCCACTAGCTCGATGGGGAGCAGCGTGTCGCCTTGCGGGGCGAACGTCGCTGCGCGCCACGCCGATTGCTCTAGCTCGTGCGCGCCGACTCCGACCCAGCCCACGATCAACATCGACGCCGTCAATGAAATGGTCGCCGTCATGCGGTTGTCCCCTCCAGGAACATCACCAAAGCCGCGCGGCTGTCGTCGCGTTCCGATGAGCCCGATCAGCCCAGCAAGAGCAGTCAGCCGTTCCTGTAGCAGCTTCCGAGCGCGGCTAACTCGCTTTCGCATGGCGGAGTAGGACACGCCGAACTCACGCTGCATCTGCTCGTAGCCGCGGTCTTCGAGATAGTGCGCGCGTAACGCCCGCTCATCCGTGTCGTCCAGCGAAGCCAGTCCCTCAATCACTTGGGACCAGCGTTCCTCTGCTTCCAGTGACTCATCCGGCAGCGGCGTCGGAAGCGGGATGTCCGGCAGCTGAGCGAGGAGGTCCGGCGTCCGCTTCCTACTCCACTGGATCGCCGTGTTCCTGGCGACCGTGGCGAGCCAACCTTTTACCCCTCGAGGGTCCAGTTCGTTCCGATGGGCGAACGCTACAAGCACCACCTGTTGCGTGAAGTCATCCAGTTCGCCCGGCCTGCGGAGCGTGGACAGACCGATATGGCGGATCAGCCCTAGATGCGACAGCACGAGCTGATCGAAGTTCCCGCCGCCTTCCCAGTCTCCTGCTCCAGATATCCTCATCGCTCTACATAACCAGTACGCCTGGGGACGCGAGTTGTGACCAGAGTTGCGTTGGTTCTTGGTGGGACGTTGCTCGGAGAGCCAGCCTGTGCGATCTGTTAGCCGTCGAGATGAAGTGATGCGCCGTGGCCCTGCAGCCGCAACCGCGTCCGCCTGGACTCGCAGGATAGGGAGTTGCGGGAGATGTCTTACACGGCCTTCCGACGGCCCGTCAAGCGGAAGTGCATGAGGAATTGGCCACAGCGTCTGCTACCAGAGCCCGGGCAGATTGCGGCGTCAGAGGGTGTTCGACTCGCTGATAGAGGCCGCTATGTCACACTCGATGCCGTGTAGAAACCTGCGCTCGCCTGGAATCCGTTCTATGACTGGATCTACAGGGCTTCTACATCAGTGATCAGCCGTTGGTGGGCGCGCCAAATACGCGCGGCATCGTGGGTGCAGGCCCCACTTAAGCCCGTCCACCGACGCGCGAGCGCGCTCGCCGAAATGGGTCACGGCGCAGGACACGGGCGAGCCGGCTGTGCAGCACGCGCGCGGAAGGCTATAGGCGTTTCAAACCGCCCCACGTCGACACGTTCTTTCCGGCCGGGGAGATCGCAAGATCCCGGAATCCAGTGTCCAGCACCTCGAAGACGCCTGCCCGTTCCAGGATCCCTCCGATGGCGTAGATGCGACCGTCGATGGCGGCCCCGAATAGGCCGGGTTCGGTCGTCTGCAAGTTCGGGCCCGTTGTCCACGCGTCCGAGGCGAGATCGTACACGTGGACGGCCGGTACAGACCCGCCGATGACGTAGATACGGTTGTTGACGACGGATGCCATGAAACCTTCGCGGCTCACTGGCATCGGGGCGCCTTCTCGCCACGTGTCGGTCCGAGGGCTATAGATGAACACGGAGTCCGTTGCCTGCCAATCCACGTCCTCTCCACCGAGGACGTATATCTCGTTGTGAACCGCGACGACAGCATGGTCCGCCCTGTGCTCCGGGATGTCCGCCCTGCCTTCCCAGCTGTCGGTGGCTGGGTCGTACGCCTCGTTCGCCTTTGAAAGGCCGCCCGCCGGAGTCTCGCCGCCGAGCGCGTACAGTTTGCCGTCCGTTGCCGATCCTCCGCCCAGGGCCCCCAGGAAGCCTCGCGGCGAGGGCATGTCCGCGCACGCGGACCACGAGTCGGTGACGGGATCGTACACTTCGGTGGAGCTCAGTTTCGGCCATCCGAAGCCGGGAGAGCCACCACCAGCGACGTACACTTTCCCGTCTATGACTCCCGTGGCCGGACCAGAGCGCACCGTATGGATGTTCGCGCCGACCTCCCACGACAGGGCCGCCGGGTCGTAGATCAGCGTCGATTCGTAGCTGCGCCACCAGTCGATTCCGCTAAGCACGTACAGTTTACCGTCAACAGCCGCTACGCCTGCACGGAAGCGTCCGTCCGGGGCATCGGCAAGTCGGGTCCACGTCCCCACCGCCGGGGCCGCGAGGAACGGCTGTGGTTTCGCTTCGCCAACGCCGTCGGCGACCAACCGGACCTTCGGTCGGAACTCCGCCGCGATTGGCTCGACGGGCAACCGCGTGTCGCCGTGCGGGGCGGAGACGTCGACATCCCATGCGGATTGCCCCACCTGATACGCCCCGAATCCCAGCGAGCCAACGATCAACATCGAAGCCGTGAACGATATGGTCGAGCTCATTCGATTGCTCCCTCGCCGAATCTCACCGGAGCCAGTCCCCCGATCGCTTGGGACCAGCGTTCCCCTCAGTAGTGGACGGAGTACTGGCATTGCGCGTGGTCCTCTCGGCCTCAATC
>NYZG01000111.1 GCA_002687025.1 Candidatus Poribacteria bacterium | reverse complement strand
GTTCAGGAAACAATCTGGGAAAGCGCGGCCGCGCCTACGCCGTAGACCCGCATGAACACAGGATATAGGGGCACGGCGCCAGCGACTCATAATCGCTAGGTCCATGGTTCAAGTCCATGCGGAGCCACCACCCACCACCGGCCGCCAGATCCGCAACATCCGCAACAAGCCAGCGTTGACCCGGCTCTGAGCCATCGCGCATTCGCAACGCCCAGGTCGATGTTGCGCACCGTCGATGCGTCGCGGATGCGCATGAACACAGGGATGTTGCGGATGTTGCGCTTCGCGGACCCGTGCACGGGGTCGATAGGGACGGCGCGGCGCACGTGCAGACCCTGATTCGGACCGCGCCGCTGGACTGAGGCGAACGCATGCTGAAGGACGTCGTCGCCGTCGAGCCGCTGGCCGAGCATCGCCTGCGTCTCCGCTTCGAGGACGGGGCGCAGGGGGTCGTGGCGCTGCCGGACCTCGTGCCGTTCGAGGGCGTGCTCGACGCCCTGCGCGACGCCGAAGTCTTCCGCCCGGTCCGCGTCAACGCCTAGTTGGGGTGCATCGAGTGGCCCAGCGGCGCGGACCTGGACGGCGACGTCCTCTGCGCGCGCATCACCGGCGCGGGGCTGCCCGACCTCACGCTGGAACACACGGCGCCAGCGCGCTAACGCACCGGCGTAGATGCCCCGCCGCACGCGTCGATTTCAGTGGTCAGTCGCGACTGGTCTATCGCTTCTTCAGGTCCGCCCACACGCGTACAAGCCGACCCGCCGCTTCCACCGGCAGTTGGTCCAGCACGCCGCGGTCGATGATCGTCTGTATCCTGGGCTGATCCAGCACCCCCGCGTAGATGGCCAACTCATCGAGCTTTCCATCGTATGCCTGGTTCATGTGTTTGTGATGGGAGCCGACATACAGTGGGCCGGTGAATGCTCTGGTGGAACCTTCCGGCAGCCGGTATTGGTATGCCTCCCGACCATTGCGGTACACCTTGTATTCCGTGCCATCGAAGGTCAACGCGATGTGCCGCCATTTGTAGTCCACCTGTATCGCGCCCTGCCACCCGGGGTTGTCGCCGAAGCGGTAGGCGAAGCTGCCCTTCGCGCCCGGCATAATGTCCTCCAAGCTGAACAGAACCATCTCGTGCTGATCCCCAGTACGGGAGATGATGTGGGGCATGCCGGCGTCGCCCATCCACGCGTCATCCGGGAGCTTCACCCACATCACGAAGGAGATCTGCGTGTCGATGTCGAGAGTGTCGCTCCCAGGGATCGCAATGCGCTCCGCGGACTCGAACTTCATCGCTCGGCCGTGACGTGGGCTTACGCTGGCCACCCTCTGGGCGTGGCCAAGATCGAACGTGCCATCGTTGCCATTGCCCGACTCGTCGGTGACCGTGTCGCCCATCCCCTCAAAGGGGAAGTAGAGCGCCAACTCCTGAGACATGGCCGCAGGCGAAATGCCCAACGTCGCCAACGCCAGTAGAAGCAGGACCACCGTGCGCTTCATGTTGCATCCTCCTCGCTTGCATACGGGCATGAACCGGGTCGCAGCCGCCGCAATCACGATCCGAGGCTGAGGCCAGGGCGTCTCGGAGAGTCTTCCGGCGCTTCGGCAGCTTCTGCGTGCGCTCTGCCGGCGGAAGCGCATCACACCATGTCTGCGCGGTGGCACGCGCCGACTCTCCATGTCCTCAGACCTGCGATCAGGGCGACGCATCCTCGGATGCGGTGAGTGACGATCCGCATCGCGTGCGGCTTCCATGGTTGGCCTCCATCTCCGCATCGGCGTCGTAGCGTCTCGCGCGCGGCGTCTTCAGGCCTTGTGCCCGGCGTCTACTATACCCTTAGTATTAACACGTGCAGACTAGCGGCGCAACTGATTCTGTCGTATCCCCTTCGGATAGCGCAGAAGCGGACCGGCGACGTGCATTCCTACCGATTCGGCGCCTTCGGATCAGCCGTATGGTATGGAGGAATCCCGCTGCAGGAGTGGCATATCGCGCGGAGAGCAGAGGGCGACGCAGGGCGCCCTATCGGACACTCGCTCCGACCTCTTTCAGCCACCCCCACGTGAACGGCCTCTTGCCACGGGCGTTCACGGCCAGCAGCTCTGGCCCCCACCAATCCAGGCCGTAGACGGCTCTCGTGGCGGGGAGAATCTCCTGGTCGTCCGTGCCGTCCACGCGGGCGACACGTATCGCGAACCGGTTGGCCCCCTCGTGCACGGTGTATGCGATCGACTCGCCGTCGGGAGACCACGCCGCTTCCGAGGGCCGCGGCGCGTCGGTGGCGATTTCCTGCTCGCCGGCGCCACGCGCGCCGATCGTGTGGATGGTCCGCGACGCCTTCGCGACGCTGCCCACGGTGTACGCGATCCGCGAGCCATCGGGCGACCAGTCCGGCGCCCACGCCGACTGTGTCGGGTCGTCCGGGTTATGCACTATCCGCCGCGGGGCGCGGGTCGCCAGGTCCAGCGTCCAGACGGTATTCGACCTGCCTTCGATTATCGGAGGTGCGACGACGAGGGCGACCGTCCTGCCATCGGGCGACCATCTGGGACCTCCTCCTCCGACTATGAACCTCGGCTGGTCTCCGATCCTCTCGACCACGCCGTCAGCCAGCCGCACGATATACAGCGCGCGTATCTCGCCGACGCCTTCGGAGACGTAGGCCACGCGACGGCCGTCCGGAGACCACGTCGGCCCCCACTCGGCGCCGTCACGATCCGTCAGCCTCCGCACATCCTCGCCGTCCGCGTTCATCGTGTACAGCTCGCTGGGACCATCTCTGTGGGACACGAACACAATCCTGCGGCCGTCGGGCGACCACTGCGGCTCGAAATCGCCCGCGGGATGCTCCGAGAGATTCGTGAGGTCGTCGCCATCCGCGGTCATCCGCATGATTTCCCAGTTGGGGACGCGCGAGAAGATGATCCGGCCCTCGTCGTGAGAAAACGCGAGAGCGTCCACGCCTACGAACAGAGCCGCGAACAGCGTCGCAACAACAGTCACACGACCGTACGCGGGCGCCGGCCCAATGGCGCACGTCGCAGCGACGTCTGCGAGACGCATCCAGGTGGTCATCAGCTTCCTCCAGTCGCGCGCGCCTGGGGCACGCGTCCGCGCGCAGTCTAGCGCCACAACGGCATGGAGAGCCAGCACGCCCCTGGCGTTGCGCTTTCCGGCCTCGTCGTGCGGTCTATAGGGGCTCGATGTAGGTCTCGAACCAGAACGCCACGGAGGCCACGTTCCCGGCACGGTCGACTACACATCCGACAACATCGTACCGCGTCTGCGTGAGGATCGGATCGTCCGGGGCGCCATTCAGTGTGACCGTGTTCCCGTCAGCCGTGGCGACCCAGTCCAACACCCCGCCATCACCACTGGAGGGCATCAGCCAGAGCTCATCGATAGGGTCGCCGAACAGCGTCAACTGGACCACATCGACAGGTTCGCTGAACACGAGCATCAGGCTTCCCCGCACATCACCCGGATCAACGACAGTGTCGCCACGTATGTCGTAGGGTGTCACATCCACCAGGTCGGGGGGCGTCACGTCCGCGGGGGTCACAGCGTATCCTAAGGTCGCCGTCGAACTGTGGCCCCAGGCAATCGACTGAACGCCGTCGTCCGCTACATGGAACGTCCGGGTCACCCCAGCGCCCTGCGCCCCTGCCCCGTTGACCATTACGATGCCGGGATCCAGATCGAAGATCAGGACGACAATAGCCCCCTACGCGACTTCGGAGCCATCGACAGGGACGGTCGCCAGCAGCGACGGCGTGGGGTCCAGTGTGTCCGTCTCGTCACATCCGGTGGCGAGGAAGATGACGAGGGCGAGCATCGCGACGACGCCGATGCCGTGCGCGACGTGGCGCCCGACGTAGCTCCGGGGTCGCATGAGATCTCCTTTCGCGTGAGCCTGGACAGACTGTCCCTCCCAAGCCGTCCTGTGGCAAGGACCTCTGGGATCTCCGTGGACGTGCGGGAAGGGCCTGCCCGACTTCGCGCCGGCACGCACGGCATCGTAGGCGCGACCCGCATGAACACAGGGATGGCGCCGCTGGTGCCCTTCGCGAACCCGTGCACGGCGCCGACGCGATGGCGAAGGTAGAGGCCGCGCGTGCGCCGCGCACCGTGAGGCGCCGCGACTGTCCCGGCCGAGCTCTGATGTCGCTCAGTTGCCTCCTGGTCGATCCTAACCGAGAATCGTGATGGCGGCTGCCGGACGACGCAGTTCCGCCGCACACTTCGAGGGAGCCCGTGCCTGAGATCAGCCGGTTCTTCGGTATCATCATCGCGATGTTCTACAACGACCATCCGCCTCCGCATTTCCACGTCCGCTATGGCGGGCAGAGAGCGGTGGTTGGTATCGCTGACCTGGTCGTTCTGGCTGGCAGACTCTCTCCGCGGGTTCGCGGGTTGGTGACCGAATGGGCGGCGATGCACCAGGACGAACTGCACGACAACTGGGAGCGGGCTCGATCGATGCAGGGCCTGATTCGGATCGCGCCGCTGGACTGAGGAGAACCCATGCTGAAGGACATCGTCGCCGTCGAGCCGTTGGCGGATCATCGGCTGCGCCTGCGCTTCGAGGACGGGGCGGAAGGAGTCGTCGCTCTGCCGGACCTCGTGCCCTTCGAGGGCGTATTCGACCCCCTGCGCGACCCCGAAGTCTTCCGGCAAGTCCGCGTTAACGCTGATCTCGGGTGTATTGAGTGGCCGAGTGGCGCAGACCTGGACGGCGACGTCCTCTACGCGCGCATCACCGGCGCGAAACTGCCCGAGTTCGCGCTGGAACACATGGCGTCGACGCGCTAACCCACGAGCGAACGCAAACGCGTGGTTGAACTCCGCGCGCATCGCCCCTGGCCCGGCGACGTGCATCCCCTCCGGTTCGGCGCCTTCCGGTCTTCAGTGCTATGTGGTGGAGTCCCGCTCCACGAGCGGCTAATCGCGGGGAGAGCAGAGGGCGACATAGCGGCGGCTGTCGGAAGCTCAGTCCTGGGTTCCGATAGCTGGCATTATGTGGTCATATCCCGCTTCACGAGTGGCATGCCGCAGGGGAGAGCAGAGGCGACGCAGCCATGCTATGGGTGGCTCGCGACCGTCCCGCCGATATCATCGACGGCGAGCATCCCCTTTGCGACGGCGCGAGTTACGTCCGCTACCTGACAGATGCCTGGCCCTTCAACGCGCCCCACGTCACCGTCGCGGCGTCCCTAGGCGACACACCCAACGCCTGCGGATCGAACATCCGCGGTTGCACTTCATGGTGGCCGAGTGTGTCCGTCAGCAGGCGAAAGTCGCTACCATCGACGGCGACGACCGCAATGTCGAGCTGGGCATTAACGGCGTCATAGACCGTCAGTACCAGCCGTTTACCATCTGGCGCCCACGCGATCTCCAGGACCGGATAAGGCGTCTCCACGAGCGTGTCTCGACCGGTCGCCAAGTCCATCACCCACGCTTCCCCATTGGTAGTCAGCTGTGCTGATCGCATGAACGCCAGCTGCGCCCCATCGGGCGAGTATGCCGGGTAGTGTTCGCGCACTTTCGTGCGTGTCAGATTCCGTATGGCCCCACCACGGGCGCCGACGGCATAGATGTCCTCCGAGGGTCTGTCCCCCCGCCAGAACGCGGGGTCCCGGTTCGAGCTGAAGGCAATCTCGTTCCCGTCCGGCGACCACGCGGGGGCTTCGTCGTCGGCGCGATGTCGGCTCAGGTTGATCAGGTCGCGGGTGACGAGGTCCAGCACGTAGACGTCACGTACCTGAGGATCGCCGGTCCACGCCTGGAACGCCACTCGCGACTCGTCCCCCGACCACCGCACGCGATCCGGCGATGTCGCGCCCTCGGGGATGTCCACCGTCTCCTCGCGGCCGTCTCGGTAGCTTCTCAACCGCAGTTCCCACATGTGGCCCGTCGCGTAGACGATCCTCGTGCCGTCCGGGGACCAGTCTGCGGATTTGATGCCCCCGACGTCCAACAGCGCGCGCTCGTTCCCACCGTCCACGTCCATCAGCATCAGGTTACCCGTTCCCCCTCCCTGCGGGTACCGGACGAAGAGTATCGTCGGCTTCGTCGGTCGGCTCGCGCCAGCGCAGAACAGCAAGGACATCACCACCATGAAAGCCGCCAGCGTGCGTCTAGTCATCGCGCTATCCTCCTCGCCGCTCATGTCAGCCGCTTCACCGACCTCCACGTACAGATCGCACTCGCCCAAGGGACCACGGGCAGGGGATCCGCAGCCGCACACACACTGCGCCGCCGGCCCTTGGCAATTCCTGGAAACAAGCTGCCATCGACGCGTGGCGATCACATTGCCCTACGTGCCGACCTCGACGACGCGCCTTGGACAGAGGATGGGCCCCCCTCGGTCCCAGTCGCAACACGAAGCGTATTTCGCAGACCACGTGGACATGACTGCCGAAGGACGGCGCGGCCTTCTGACAATACTCATTCTGTCATACTTTCCGCGACGGTTCGCCGCCTGACACACCACATCTTGCGACCGGCGGCGCTTCGGAGCGCGAATTCGGAGCAAGTGTCGGCGCTCACCACGTCCATCTTCCCCATCAACATCTGGCATGACCGCACGCGCGGATCGCAGGCGCGCATAGAGTAGCCCATCCGCGCCGACGTGGACATTCGCCACTCCGTCACAGGCCCGCGCTGGCGGCCCCATGTAGTCGCGTCAGTGAATCCGGGACCGTAGCTCCTCCGCGGAGATGCCGCGCAGCGCGTGCACGAGCTCCGGGAAGTTCACGAACGCGAGGCAGTCGCCGTGCGATTCGCGGGCGCGGCGCGTCCACTCCCGGACTGTGCGGGCGGTCGTGCCTCGGGTATCTGCGAATTCGCCCTGTGTCAGCTCGCGGCCGTGGGCGTCGAGCGCGACCTTCAGGTCGGTCAGGAACGCCGCGACGTCCGCGAACTCTCCCTTGCCCCGCGGGCGACCCGCGAAGCGCTTCCCCAGCAGCGTTGCGCGATACCACCGCGTCACCCGATCGACCTCGTCCAGGACATCCCGACCGTGCGTCCCGCGCAGCCACACATACGGCTCGTCGAAGACGTAGAACGCCATGTCCTCCATCTGCGCGTAGGTCATCTGTTCGAGGTCGGCGTAGGTGAGCGCGGCGAGCTGCGGCCGGCACATCCCCAGCACCCACAACTCCCCGCCCGACCCGGAGAACGCCCGATGCAGCGCGATGCCCACATGCGCGTCGGCGTGCGTGGTGGCCGCGGGCAGCTCGCGGGACAGACGCCCAGGCCCATCGCCCGAGTCCGACTCGACCCACTCCGCCAGCGCGCTGCGACCGACGGGAAGCGGGTTCGCCGCGCGCCACTCGGGAGCATCGTCCACCAGGTCCAGGGCCTCCGCGAACACGCGGACGCTCGCTCGCCGCACGGATTCGCAGACCGTCGACGGCGGCTCCCGCCCCGGTGTAGCTCCCAGCGTCCAGGCTGCGCATGAGGCGTCGCGAGGGCATCGACAGAAGGCGTTCGACTCGCTCAATTCTCTTCCTATTCCCTTCCGGTGGGGCCGTCGCATCCTCCTCGATGGTAGTCGGAATTCGGGGCGTTCGCCGCGACGCGTTTCGCGGCCTTCAGGAGGCATCCGCATGGAATCGTTGGCGGCGTGGGCGGAGCGATACCGAGGATTTGGATGGCGGGTCGTGCCGCTACGCGAAGGGCGCGTCCCCATGTTCCGATGGACGCGCTACCGAGACGACCCCATAGCGTACGACCGCGACTGCGAACGCTGGGCGACCGAAGGCGTTTGGGACGAAGCCGCGGGAATCGGCCTGCTGACCGAATTCAGCGGCGTGTTCGTCGTGGATGTCGACGTACCGATCGCCGAGGCGTCGGAGCACCTGTCGTCGGTCACGCGGATGCCCGTGCAGGTGGAGAAGATGACACGCGGCGTGTCGCGGACGCAGTCCGGCCGGGCGCATCTGCTGTTCGCCACTGGCGACCGGCCGGCGGAGCAGCTCCCCACGCTCTCCACGACGACGGCGGAAGCCATCGGCTGCTCGCGCGTCGAGATCAAGTGTCACGGCGCGTGCGTTCCCCT
>NYZG01000110.1 GCA_002687025.1 Candidatus Poribacteria bacterium | reverse complement strand
CGAGTACATTTAGCAATGAGGCGCCGAAGGAACCTTCGGGTACTTTCAGTTCTGAGGCAGTACGGACGACGACGTGACTCGACCCGACGCGGGCGCCGGCTTCGCCGCCTCAGGATGGCGGTGTGCGCGGCCGCCGCGTCCATCTTGCCGCCCGTCCGGCCCGCCCGCCGTTGGGCACGTCCCTTCGACGTAAGGCCGCCGACCGTGCTGCGCGAGCCGACTCCCGCGCGATGCGCACAGCGACGAGCACGAAGGCCGGGCCCATTACGCGTGGGCAGCGCCGGCGGAGTCGGGCCCTTCTAGGCCCGCTGCGACGCCGCGGCCCCTGGCAGCGACGCCATGGCGTCGGCGACGATGGCAACGGCGTGCGCGATGCCGAGGTCGTGGTCCAGTGTCAGCGCGTGCCCGGCGCTCGCCGTCGCCAACGCGTCGAACGCGCCGGCGTACCCGCGCGTGACGTCATCGCAGTGTACGAACATGCTCACGGGCTTTCCCAGATGCCTCCGCGTGTCCTCGGCCGCAAGTGGCGTGAGGGCCGTGCGGTCGCCACGTCGGACGAAGAACAGGGCCACTACTGGGGCCGACGCGCCAACGGCGACGTGCTCGCGGGCGTCGAGCACGGTCTTGTCACCAACGGACATTCCCGGCGGCGTGCCGTGCGGCCAGAACTCACGCAGGGCGCCCGCGCGCAGCTCCAGACGCCACGGCCGGCCGTACACACGCAGGGAACGCCCATCCAGCATCGCGAAGTCGTCCGTGAGATAGCCGAATCCATGGCGCAGCGCGAGACCGGTGACGAGAGAGCTCTTGCCTGCCCCTGAGTCTCCGATGAAGAGACCGGCCGTCCCGTCTGGCGCCGTCGCTGCCGCCGCGTGCATCCCGTACAGCGGCGGATGCAGCATCACTGCTGCGCCCCACACGTGCTGTATGATGCGGTCTACCATCTCCGGCATGTCCGCGGCGTCACTTATGCACGACATCGCCGTCAGCCGATCCCACGAGCACCCGCCGAAGCCGTTCCGCCCAACGATCTGATACCCAATGTGCGGGTGCACGACGTCCGTGAATGGCGGGGCGACGGTTCCATCGGAAGCTGCCCCGCCCTCCATGAAGTCGGCGGGGACAACGAACGCGCTCGCCGAGACGTCTGGCCCGGCGTGGGGGACGCCCAGCGCCCGCCACCTGGCGACAAGCGTGTCCGCCAGGAGCGCCTCCAGCTCCTCGCTGTTGGTGCGCCACGTCAGGTTGCGGCCGTAGACGAGGTCACGACGAGGCGGCCGTGGTTCCATCGCCTCCCACATGCGCCCTCTCGCCACGAGTAGCGGCGCGACATCAGGCATCGGTGTACCTCGCGTTCCGACGGCGCGTCCTGTTCGTCACCAGTTGCCGGTGCGCCCGCCGCAAGGGGAAGTCGCGGGGGATGTGCGGCGACAGCGCCTTCAGCGCCGACCTATACGCAGCGCGTGGGGAGCGATTCAGCCGAACCGACAGCCACCTGCCCCGTCGCGTCGGACGCGCGTCGAGCGCCGGAGCCCACCCCAGGCCTGCGCCGCGCGCGAACCCCATGCGGGCTCGAAACGCGCGGGCGCCCCCAGGGAGGATGTCTGACCCGAAGCAATGCTCCACGATGCCAAACGCCGCCGCGCAGATATCCGTTGCCCCGAAGCGCCCGCAAAGGTCGCCTAGCCTGCGCCAGTCCACCATCGGCGATCGCGACAGCAGCGCGATATCCACGACGCCGATCGTGTGAGCGAATTCGTGCTTGCACAGGTGGTGGCACAGCAGCAGGAGATGTCGCGCAGCGTCCGACCCGTCCTCGCCCCCGAAGAAGAACGGGTAGCGCAGCGCCCCCGATGCATCGAGGTCGTAGTGGACCTCCACGAAGAACGTCCGTTGCATCCTCGCGAAATGTGGCCCGAAGTTCGCGATCGGCTCCCGCAACGCGGGCAGGCCGTCGTACAGCCGCATCTCCGGCACAACACGCTGGAACGCGAGATGGTCGCGCTTCGACATGTCTCGGTATTCGTGCCCTGCCTCCCGGAGCGCGGCCACAACGGCATGTCGAGACATGTCCGGCGTGACCGCGAAGTCCAGGTCGCCGAACAGCCGGCTCTGCTCGGGATAGATGTCGCCGGCGACCAGCCACGCGCCTTTGAGCGCCGTTGCCGGCGTCCCGAGGACGCGCATGACCGACGTGCACTCCCTGGTAAGCTGCGCATTCCGCCGCCGCCCCGCTGCCGCGAGTGAGCGCAGACGGCTGGAGAACGGCAAGGGCAGGCACAACTCCCCGGCATCCAGCGCGTCCAGAAGCTGATGCGCGATGAGAAGCGGCGATCTGTGCGACCAGTACAGCTGCTCGGCCCAGAGGCGATCCGTGCGCGCCGCGCCAGCCAGATCCGGCGCCAGCGCGCGCAGCTCCGACCCGTTTCCGAGCAGCACGCGTCTGACAGCGGCTCGCAGCAGGCGCATGTACACGACGGCCGCCTCCGAACTCCGGGGCCACGCTCGCGCGGCCTTGGCCGAGGGGTCGAGCGGCGTCGCGATCGGCGAGTGCGAGGGCGGCATCATGTGCGCCACGGCGTCAGGTCGCGGCCCAAGATCGACTCCAAACGAGAGATCTCGGCTGCGTACGCGTGGCACAACAGCGCGCGCGTGTCGGGCGCCATCGGCGGGACGCGCGCGTCGGTAAAGAGGGCTGAGACCACGCCGCGGCTGACGCGACGCACCGGTCGCGGCATGACCTTCCGCGCGACGCGCGCCACCGGCGACCGGTCGGACACGAGCCTGCCGTACGCTGCTCCCGCTCCTGGCCACCTTGGGGCCCATCCCCGGCCGTGACGGATCGCCCCGTCCACATGGCAATCCGCGCCGACGCCGAGAAACCGGAACACCTCGGCGTACGCGTTGGCGGCGTCGCGGCGAAGGTCGTCCAGCAGCAGTACATGCACGCGGTCCTCCCCGAACGCCTCGCGGTACCGTTCGAGGTGGCAGGCATATAAACCACGCTCGACGTACCGCCGCGACACCTCGCGTTCGCCGTCGGCGGCGACGCACTCCTCGAAGGACAGCGGCTCAAGGCCGTACCGTCGGAAGTGCCAATACTCCGAATACGCGCGGTCTGCTGGGTCGCGCAGGGCCACGAGAATCCGGGACGAAGGCGAGTAGTCGCGGATGCTGCCGCACGCCGCGGCCGAGTAGATGTAGTTCGTCGATGCCTCGTACGCGACGGACGACACCGGCGCGTCTGCAAAGAGCGCGAAGTAGGCGTCCGGGCCCATTGGGCGAAAGTGCGGGGGCGGGACATCACAGAAGAAGTGCGGCTCCTTCCGCGGCGACGCGTACAGCTGCGGATGGCCCCGCAGCGTGCGGTACAGCGATGTCGTCCCGCACTTGGGAGCGCCGACAATGAAGAGGTCGGGCCCGCGGCGCGTCACGTAGCGCCACAGTCGGCCGTAGCATCGGGTGGGCGATGCCGCTCCATGGCAGTTGTCGTTCCTTACCCTATCTCGCGCCGGCGACCGGCGCGACATGCGCCGCCATCCATCCGGGCCTGGTGGCGCGGCGTTGGTTCACTCAGGGTGTACCGCATCCCGCGGCGCGGGGTCCAACGGCGGCCGCACACACGCGTTCGAGTCGTCTGCGCGGCAAAGGGGCCGCATGCAGGCGGCCCCTTTGCCGCGTGGTTCCGCGCCGGTATCATCCGACGAGGCACTCAGGGGGGACAGATGCGGAGCGAGCAGGGACAAGGCCGGACGGGCCCGCGGGACGTCCGAGTCACCTCCGTTGCGCTGGGCGCGGCCCTCGCCATGCCGACCCAGTATTGGGTGTCCAGTAGTTGGGCCGGCTTCTCGATCATGTCGCTGTTCATCCACGTCGTGTTCATCACGTTCGCCCTAGCCCTTCTCAATTCCGTGCTGCGCCGCTTGAGCCCGCGGCTGGTCTTGCGCCCCGGCGAGCTCCTGATCGTGTACACGATGCTGGCCGTGGCGCAGACCGCCGCCGGTCACGACACGATCGAGATGCTCACCCAGGTGATCGGCTATCCGGCGCGCTTCACGACCGACGAGAACGACTGGCAGGCGCTGTTCCACCACATGCTGCCGCGATGGCTGTTCGTGTGGGATCGTGGCGCGGTCGCGGGCCTCTATACCGAGGGCATGGACCTGTACGACGAGGGGGCATGGCGTGCGTTCGTGCGCCCGGCCCTGCACTGGTCGGCGTTCCTCGTGACGATGTGCTTCCTCGTGATGTGCCTGAACGTCATCCTGCGGCGGCAATGGGTCGAGCGCGAGCGGCTCGCCTTCCCGGTCGCGCAGGTCGCTCTGGGCATCATCGACGCGCGCTCCGGCCTGCTCACCAGTCGCCTCTTCTGGGGCGCATGCGCCGGGACTGCCGCCCTCAACCTGATGAACGGCCTGCACCGACTGTTCCCGCTCGTGCCGGGGCCGACGTACGGGAAGTTCGCGCTCGGAGCGCTCTTCACCGAGTCGCCCTGGAACGTCATTGGCGACGTGTACGTGGAGTTCCTGCCGTTCGTCATCGGCGTCTCGTTCTTCATCCCGGTTGCCCTGTCGTTCTCGATTTGGTTCTTCTACTGGTTTTGGAAGGTGGAGCACGTCCTTGGCGCGGCGATCGGCCTGCGCTACATTCCAGACTTCCCCGGCTACTGGATGCAGGGCATGGGCGCGATCGTGCTCATGGCGTGTCTGTTCATCTACTGGTCACGCAGGCATCTGGTGACAGTCCTGCGCGTAGCGTGGCGAACGGCTCGCAACCCTCGCGGCGACGACAGTCCGTACGCCTTCGCGGTGTGGGGCGCCGCGGTGTCGGGAGCAGCGCTTCTGGTGTACCTGTGCGTCGCCGGGATGGCGCCGTGGTACGCCGTCCTGTTCCTTGGCGGCTACTGCGCGATGTCGATCGTGACGACGCGACTCCGGGCGCAGCTCGGCCCGCCAACGCATGAGATACCGTTCACGCCATCGAGCATGCTCGTCGGCCTGCTGGGCGTGAAGCGCATCGACGCGATGACGCTGGCGCAGGTCCCGGTGTTCAAGTTCGTCGACTTCGGACAGCGCGCCAGCCCGATGCCGACCATGATGGAGAGCATGTACTTGCGGAACAAGCTGCGCCTGCGTCGGCCCGGCGTGCTGCTCGTGGCGATCGTGGTGGCTGCCGTCATCGGGACGCTCTTCGGATTCGCCGGGAATCTGCAGCGCGGGCATGTCACGAGAGCCCTGACATGGGCCGGCGACGGGTCGTTCGCGCTGCTGTCCGCGCAGATCCGCGACCGCACGGTTGGCGTGGACTTCGTCTACGTCGCGTACTTCATCGTCGGCGCCGCCGTCGTCGTCGGCCTGAACGCGATGAGCCGGATGTACGTGTGGTGGCCGTTGCATCCACTCGGCTACATCATGGGCGGAGAGTGGATGCTGCGCCACCTCTGGTTCCCGGTATTCCTGGCGTGGTTCATCCGCGTCACCGTGCTGAAGTTCGGCGGAATCAGCGCCCATCGCGCCGCGATGCGCCTGTTCCTCGGCGTGACGATCGCCGATGCGACCATGCTGGGCATGTGGGCGCTGGTTGGCAGCGTGACGGGCCGATGGACACTCACCTTCACGTACTGATAACGTAGGGCGACGCTAGGCACGGCGAACCGACACAGAGGCAGGATGAAGATGGCAGGCAAGCTAAGAGCAGGAGTCGTCGGGACCGGCATCATCGGCAAGAGCCATGTCCGAGGCTATGCCGGGATGCGCGATGACGTCGAACTCGTCGCGATCGCGGACCTGGATCAGGACGAGGCGAAGCGCGTCGCCGCGGAGTACGACATTCCCAACGTGTTCTCCGACTACCGCGACCTCGTGGCGATGGACGACCTCGACACCGTGGACGTGTGTCTGCCGAACTTCCTCCACATGCCCGTCTCCGTCGCGGCGCTCGAGGCTGGCAAGCACGTGTTCTGCGAGAAGCCAATGGCCGGCGTCGGCGCCGAAGCCCAGACGATGCACGATGTGGCGCAGCAGGCCGGGAAGCAACTCCACGTGCAGATGGGCACCGTGTTCAGCAAGGAGACTCGGACGGCGAAGTACCTCATCGACGAGGGAGCCCTCGGCCGCGTCTACTACGCCAAGGCGAGCAACGGCCGCCGGCGTGGGCGTGTCTTCGTGGACGGATACGCGACGCCGCACTTCGTCCAGAAGGAGCGTGCTGGTGGCGGGTCCATGCTCGACATGGCCGTCTACAGCATGGCCCGCCTGGTCTACCTCCTCGGCAACCCGAGCGTGAAGGGCGTGAGCGGCGCGACGTACCAAGAGATGGACATGGACCCGAAACGCCGTGAGGAGAGCGGGTTCGATGTCGAGGAATTCGGGCACGGCTTCGTGCGCTTCGACGGCGATGTCACGATGTACGTCGAGGACGCCTGGTCCGCGTTCGGCGAGTTCCATGGCGACACGCTCATGGGCTCGAAGGGAGGCGTCAGCCTGCGCCCGTTCAAGTACTACACCGACGTACACGGCATGGACGCCGATGTCTCGCTCAACATCGACTCGTATGAGAACCGGATGCGGTCACTCGGCTACATGGGTCGCGGCTACGGCGGGTCCCAGGAGCACTTCGTGTACAGCGTCCTCGGCCGCGTCGAGACCATCGACACGGGCGCGATCGGTCTGAAGGTCGCGCAAATCACCCAGGCCCTCTACGACTCCGCGGAGTCCGGCCAGGAGGTACTGCTGTAATGCCGTTGCGCGCCGTGCTGGTTGGCTGTGGCCGCATGGGCGGCTTCATCGACGACGAATTGATAGGGCGGCCCGGCTTCGTGCCGCCCTACTGCCACGCCGGGGCTTATCAGGCCGCGGAGGGCGTCTCGCTCGTCGCTGCGGCGGACATCGTGCCTGAGAAGGCCGTCGCCCTGGCCGAGAAGTGGGACGTGCCAAAGACGTACGTCGACTACCGGGACATGATCCACGAGGAACGGCCCGACATCGTCAGCGTGACGACCCGTCCGGACACCCACGCCGAAGTCGCGATCTTCGCCGCCGAGAACGGCGCTCGGGCGATCTACTGCGAGAAGCCCATGTGCTGCTCGATGGACGAGGCGGACGCCATTCGCGAGGCGTGCGAGAAGCACGGTGTCGTCCTGAATCTCGGCTCCAACCGCCGCTATCAGGAGTGTTTCTGGCGAGTCCGGGAGATGGTCAGCGATGGCGCGATCGGCGACGTTCAACTGGTCGTGTCGTACAGTTCAGGCGGCGCGCTGTGGACGCACACCCACACGACCGACATCCTGCTGTTCCTCGCGGGTGATCCGGCCGCGCTGTCTGCCCAGGGCGCTGTCGATCTGAAGCCGGAGGAACGCGACGCGGCAGGGCTCGATCGCGATCCGCAGATACTGGGCGCCGCCTTCGAATTCGACAACGGCGTCCGCGGCGCCATGGCGCGCTGCGCCGGGTACGAATTCGAGGTCCACGGGTCGCGCGGGAAGATACGCACGCGCGGCAACGGCAGCGCCTTCGAGGCCCATGTGTTCGACGAGCACGGCGGGGTGACGTCTCGTGAGTTCCCGTCGTGGACACGGACGACCGGCTCCACGAACTGTGTCGAAGACCTCGTGTCGGCGGTCAACGACGGGACGCAGCCGCGCGGCGGCGTTGACGTCGCCATCCGCGGGCAGGAGATGTCGATGGCCGTCGTCGAATCGGAGCGGCGTGGCGGCGCCCGCGTGCAACTCCCACTAGGAGACCGATCGCTATATGTACGAGGATGGTGAGGTAGTGCGGTCGGCGGCCCGCCGGTGGGCGAGCGGCGCGTTCCTGGCTGTGGGCGTAGCCGTACTGGGCGCGGGGGTCTCGGGCTGCGATGTGGGCGACCCGGTCGCGTCCACGAGCGAGGGTCGTGGCATCGACGTGGCCGCGGTCGGGAATCCCGGCCTCTTCCTAGCCTCGCTCGTGGCCGAGGGCGCCATTCTTCGCGCGGACGTCAACGGGGATGGCGTGGTAGACATCGTCGACCTCGTGATCGTGGCCCAGAGCTTCGGCGAGGTGTCTACGGAGGTCTCCTCGCTCGTCACGATCCTGGACGAGGGTGTGCGGTGGGTACCGGGCAAGGGGCCCGACGATGACCCGTCGGCCCAAGCGTGGCAGTTCTCCTACCAGATCACGCTGCGCAACGAAACGCGCGAGGCCCGATCGGCGCGTGTCGTCTGGAGTTGGTTCGACGCGGAAGGCTTCCTCGTCCACGAAGTACCCGTGAACGTACTGCTGCTGGGTGGCGAGGAGCTCAGCGTCACCGACATCGAGACGGTGCGGAACACCGGCCCGGGCGGCTACCACGCCGTCGAGGTAGTGTCCGCGACCGTGCCAGGGATCGACGTCGATCCGCCGCCACCGCCGGGATAGTCGCGCCACACGTGTGACATCCGCGGCCCCATGTGGCCACCTCAAGGCGGCTGACCTTGCGTGCGCCGGGCTGCCGCCTTCGCTGCTGCTGCGGCCCCCCACCGTACACGATGACGCGATGTCTCGGACATGCGGGTGTCGTGACGCCGCCCGAAGGGATGCGCACTCGCCGCTACTGCGCCGACCCGCGGAGCTCTGCCCTGCGTCTGGACGGAGCGGTCTCGCGAAGCAACCGGGCACACGAATGCCCACCGGCTGCGTGCCGATGGGCTTCCGTGCGGTCTAGAACTTGATGTTCAGTTCGCCGATAAACACGTCGCTCTTGTTCTGGGTCCGCAGCACCTGGTAGAGGTTCCCTTCCAGGTCGAAGAACTCGCGCGTGTAGTTGCGGCTAGTGTCGCTGGGGTCGAGAGTCTGGTACTGCACGTAGAGGTTCGCGTCGCGGAGGATGTCCCAGTCCAGACCAAACATCGTCCCGCTGCTGTCCCCTTCCTGACGACCTGCCTGTAGGTTCAGCTCTGGGAACAGGGCGTCGGTATCCAGCCGCGACGACCCATCCTGACGCTGCACGAACAGGTTGAACTCCTTGTAGTCATATGGGTTCGGGTTTACCACGCGGTTGACCCCGAGGTACAGGTCGTTGTCCCAGTTGCGGTCCTCGAACGTGATGCTGTTCTCCAGCCGCTCGGGGTATACCTGGTCGCCGTCGCGGTTGCGCAGCGTCGACGCGTTCTCAACCAGCAGATTCCAGCGGTCGGACAGGTCGTAGTTGAAAAGCAGACGCTGGCGACCGTTGAACGTGGTCTCGTCTTGCGTGTTGTCCGGCTTCTGGTCGATGTCCTCGTAGTCTTCGAGGATGTCGTTGGTCTGGTTCATGAACTGCGTCGACGAGATCGCGTCGACCTCGCTGGCCCGAAGCGAGAACCCTGAAAGGCCGTAGCGGCGGAGCGAGAAGTCGCTTCCGTCCTGCAAGTAGATGTTCCCGGCCAGGTCCGCGCCGACGAACGTCAGATCATGCAGATCCTCGTCCATCTGGTCCAGGCGGTACTGCGAGCTGTCCGAGTAGCTCCCATCCACGCCGAACCGTTGCACGCGGTGTATCACCTTGTGATACAGCGTGTTCTGGATGCGCACGGCTTCCTGCAGCGCCTTGTCCGTCATCGCCTTGCTGTCGCCGTCGGATTCGTCGAGGAGGGTGAGCTCCTCCAGCCGACGCATACGCCGCGCGAGTTCGTCCGTGTCCGAGAGCGGCGACAGCGAGGAGTTTGAACTGAGTTCCCGGAACGACCGCTGGCCGCTCGAGAACGCCGATAGCGACAGCACCTCCAGCGGCACCGAGCGCAGCTCCTTGCGGACGAACGCCGAGTCGTCCTTTACTACGAGTTGGCTGTCCATCGTCGCGGCGAGATAGTGCGGAGCCGTCACCTCGCTGCCACCGAGACCTTCCGAGGCGAACGCCAACTCAAACTGGCCGTCGTTGTCGAACTTGACGATCCGATGGTTGCCCGTGTCCGCGACGAAAACGCCGCCGTCGGCCCCAACCACGATGTCCTTGGGCCCGTCGAACTCGCCGTCCCCGGCGCCGTAGCGCCCGAACGTCTCTTCGCGCTCGCCGTCCGGCGAGTGCTTGTACACGACCTGCTTCGAGTCGCGCTCCGCGTCGAGAATGAAGAGGTTCCCTTGACGGTCCAGAGCGATCTCGACGCCGCGGTCGTGGCTGCTCGGCTGGATCGCCAACGCGAGCCGGCCATCATTCGTCAGGATCTGCTTCACCGGGATCACCGGCGAGGACTTGGGCAGCGCCGTGGGCGAGTCGATGGCAAGCGTCGTCACGAACGCGCCCGCGCCGTCGAACTTATGCACGCAGGGCGTGTAGATATAGACCGGCGGCCCGGCGAGTTCTTCGTCCGGGATCACGACCGCGGTTGTGTCCGCGACGTAGATGTTCCCGGCCATGTCGACCGCGATGTCGCCCGGTTTGACGAGTACGACGGGAAGATCCTCGGCGCCCGGCGCCGGGTACTGGAAGACGGGCGTCCCATCGGCCCCGAGCTTCTGGATGACCCGGTTCTTGGCATCGCTGACGTAGACGGAGCCCTCGGAGTCGAACGCGAGGCTGATCTCGGAACTGAACCCGCCGCCACCCGACCCCTTACGGCCGAAAGCCTGCTGGAATTCCAGGAATCCGAGCCCGTGCGCGGACCCCGCGAGCGTGAGCGCGCCGGTAGCGAGGATCAGAAGACCTATGCACGATCGCTTTGTCACGACGTTTCTCCCACCGCGTCCGAGCCGAGTGAAGCGAACTCTTCCTGTCCTCGGTACTGGAGCTGGTAAAGACGATAGTATATGCCGCGCTCTCTCAGGAGTTCGGCATGCGTTCCCACCTCGCGTATCTCGCCCTTGTGCATCACGACGATCTTATCCGCGTCCTGGATCGTCGAGAGCCGGTGAGCGATAATAATCGAAGTGCGGCCCTCAAGCAAGCGCTTGAGCCCCTCCTGTATCAGCACTTCCGTCTCCGTGTCGATGGAAGACGTAGCCTCGTCGAGGATCAGGATGTCCGGGTCGAACGCGAGGGCCCGAGCAAAGGCGATGAGTTGCTTCTGCCCACTGGAAAACGTACTGCCGCCCTCCTTCACCTCGGCGTCCATCTTGCCGGGAAGCGACGCGATGAACCGGTCGGCCTGGACGACACTCGCCGCCTCCGCCACTTGCTCGTCGGAGATCTCCGGCGAGTCCAGGCGGATATTGTTCGCGACGCTGCCGGAGAACAGGAACACGTCCTGTTGCACGATCGCGATGCGACGCCGCAGATCGGCCATCCGAAGGTCGCGCACATCCACCCCGTCCACCAGGATGGCGCCCTTCTGGATGTCGTAGAAGCGGCACAGAAGGTTCGTCAGCGTGGTCTTGCCCGAGCCGGTCGCGCCAACGACGGCGACCCGTTCACCCCGCTCGATCGTGAGGTCGATCCCACGGATGACGAAGTCGTCCTCGTTGTACGCGAACCACACGTCCCGGAACTCGATACACTCCGTGAATTCCGCTATGGGGCGCGCGTCCGGCTTCTCCTGGATGGCCGGCACGGTATCGAACAGCGTGAACACGCGCTCCGAGGAGGCCATTGCGATCAGCAGCGTGTTGTACTGCTCGCTCAGCGCCCGCAGCGGCCAGAAGAATCGCTGGCCCCACACAAGAAAGGCGAACAGCTCGCCGATGGAGATGTTGTTCTGGATGACCTGCCCGCCGCCATACCAGATGATGACGGCCGTAGCGAGGCCCCCGGTGAGCTCGATCAGAGGCCCGAAGAACGACATCGCGAGAACGGCGCGCAGCGCGGCCCCCAGGTACTCGGTGTTGATGCCCGTGAACCGGCGTACGGTGCTCGGCTCCTGGTTGAAGAGCTGGAGGGTCGTCAGTCCCCCAATGCGTTCGTTCATGAAGGCGTTCATGCGCGAGAGCTGCCGCCGCCATTCGCGGTACGCGCGACGCGACAGCACCTGGTAGAACAGCGTCGCCATCGCGATGATCGGCAACACCGCGAGCGTGACGAGCGCGAACTTCCAGCTCACCACGAACATCATCACGCAAATCGTGACGAGGCCGATGATGCTGCCGATCGAATCCACTATTCCCGACGCGAACAGCTCGTTCAGCGCCGCCACGTCATTCATCACGCGCGTCATCAGGCGCCCGACGGCCGTCGTGTCGAAGAACGCGGCGTGCAGCTTGTGGATATGCGCGTACAGCTGCACCCGCATGTCCCGCATGATGTGCTGACCCATGATCTGCATCATGTACGAGCGCAGGAACGACGCCAGCAGATCGAGTAGCAGAAGCGCCGTGTAGAGGATCACGACGCCGCGCAGGGCGAGCAGCACCGTCCCGAAATCGCGATTGCGCAGAGCGTCGCTGTTGATGTGTTCGTCGATCGCGTATCTGGCCAGCAACGGCGTGACGTTGCGCGCGCCCTCGGCGATCAGGATCAGGACCAGCCCGACGAGCACTCGCCCGGTGTACGGCTTCACGTAGCCGATGAGCCGGCGGAAGATCTCCCGATCGTAGATCTTAGTGAGTTCGTCTTCGTCGTATAGGTCGTCGTGCTGGAACATCGGCCTGGCCCTACAGGGCCTCCAACTCCTCTTGCAGTCGCTGCTTCTCGTACAGGTCAGCGTAGAACCCGCCGCTCGCGAGAAGCTCCTCGTGCGTCCCCTGCTCCGCGATCCCGCCGTCGTCCAACACGACGATCGTGTCCGCTCCCTTGACGGTCGATATGCGGTGCGAAATCAGGATCACCGTGATGTCGTCCAGGTAGCCCCGCAGGTTGGTGAGGATCGTCTCCTCGGTGTACGTGTCCACCGATGCGAACGCATCGTCCATGATCACGATCCTGGGGCGCCGGAGTAGCGAGCGAGCGATGGACGTCCGCTGCCGCTGGCCGCCGGAGATCATCATGCCACGCTCGCCCAGTTCCGTGCTGAAGCCCCCGGGGAAGTCCTCTATCTCTGGGAGCAGGTGCGCCACCCGCGACACTTCGCGCAGCGCGTGATCGTCAGCGTCCGGGTCGCCGAAACGCAGGTTGTCGCTGATCGAATCCGAGAACAGGAAAGACTCCTGCTGCACATACCCAACGTTCGCCCGCAGGTGCTTGAGCGAATACTCCCGAACATCGCGGCCGTCTACCATCACCATGCCCGGCTCGGCCTGGTACAGTCGGGGCACGAGGTTGGCCAGCGTGCTCTTGCCGCAGCCCGTAGGGCCGATGATCGCGACCGTCGCGCCGGCCGGTATGTCGAGCGTTAGGTCGTCAAGGATCGCTGTGCCGTCGTCGTAGGCGAAAGACAGATTCGCGAAGGTGATCCTGCCCTGGATTGCCGGCTCTTCGCCGGTCACCTCGACCTCGTCGCGGATTTCCGGTTCTTGCGTCAGAATGTCGTTGAGTCTGCCCATGGACGCCGCGCCCCGCTGGACGCCGCTCCACATGAAGCCGAACATCGCCATCGGCATGACGAGCATCATCATGACCATCTGGAACTGCGTGAACTGACCGAAGGTCATCTCGCCCGAGGCAACGTAATACCCCCCGATCCACAGGAGCAGGACGAAGCTGACGCCCGGCAGGAACATGATGACCGGGAAGATCGTCGCTTCGAGCCGGATGAGCTTCCTGTTGCGGTCGATGAACTCCTCGTTCATGGCGAGGAAGGCGCTCTCCTCATCCGCCTCGCGCGTGTACGCCTTCATCACGCGGACGCCGGTGAATCCTTCCCGGACGCGGTTGCTCATCGTCGCGAACTGCTCCTGGATCGACTCGAACATCGAGTGGATTCCAGAGGACATGCGCTGCATTGTGAACGGCAGCGCCACGAACGGCACGAGCGTGATGAGCATCAGCTTCCAGTTGATGGCCGCCAGGAATCCAACCGCAACGGGAACGCGTATCGTCGACGACGACGCGAACATCAGCGTGCGCCCAAGCATCTGTCGAACTGCGTTCAGGTCGTTGATCGCCCTGGAGATGAGGTCGCCGGTGTTCTGTCTGACGTAGTAGGCGGGTTCCAGCGTCAGAACATGCGCGAAGAAGTCGTTGCGCACGGCATACTCGATGTGCCGCGAGCTTCGCCCCATCATGTAGCGGGACCCGAATCGCGTGCCCCCCTGCACGATAACCAGGGCGAACAGCAGCAGCGCGTACCCGCCAACGCTCAACGCCGCCGCCGCCCCCGGGCGCAGACTGTCTATGGCGTTGCGGAGCACGACCGTCGTGTAAAACGCGAACCCCTCGGTCACAGCCAGGAGGACCAGGCTTCCGAGGATGATGTGGCGGTGGAGCTTGATGTAGGGGAAGAGCGATCTAAGACTGCCGATGACCCTGGGCCCTTCCCACACGTAGACAGGAGCGAATTACGAAACTCTATCACGCCGATGCCGAGAGCGGCAATGCGGATCACGCCGCCGAGATGGCCACAGCGCGGTGGCGTCCCGTTGACCCGTCAACGGCGCTTTGCTACCGTTCTGGCGACGCTCGCGTCGCGATAGCTCACGCTGGGAGGAACACGAAATGCCCGCCATCAGGCAGTCGATATGCTTTGGGTGCTTCAACCGTGGTGATGTCACGCCGGAACAGGTGATCTCCGAGGCCGCCAAGACCGGCTTCAAGTCGGTGGAGATGCTCTCTCGCGAGCACTGGCAGAAGGTCATCGACGCCGGGATGAAGATCGCCATCATCGGCGGGCACGGCTCGCTGACAGACGGCCTCAACAAGCCGGAGAATCACGACCGCATTGAGGACGAGCTGAACAGGAACATCGAAACGGCCGTTGAGTTCGGCATACCGTCGCTCATCGGGTTCAGCGGCAACCGGAACGGCCTGCCAGACGACGAAGGTGTTGCCATATGCGCCGAGGGGCTGAAGCGCGTCACCGCGCACGCGGAGGCCAAGGGCATCACGATATGCGTCGAGCTGCTGAACAGCAAGGTGAACCACCCGGACTACCAGTGCGACACCACGCCCTGGGGCGTCGAGATGTGCAAGGCCACCGGGTCGCCGCGGGTGAAGCTGCTGTATGACATCTACCACATGCAGATCATGGAGGGCGACCTGATCCGCACCATCCGGGACAACATCGACTACATCGGCCACTTCCACACCGCAGGGAACCCGGGCCGGCGAGACATGGACGAGACTCAGGAAATCTACTACCCGCCCGTCATGCAGGCGGTTGCCGACACCACCTACGATGGCTTCGTCGGCCACGAATTCGGACCCAAGGGCGACCCGATCGAGGCAATGCGGGCAGCCTACGAGACCTGCCAGATGGGCTAACGCGGGCGCGACCCGTTCACCTTTCGCGCGGCGCTCACTGGTGGGCGCCGCGTGTCACTTGAGGTCTCGGCCTGCATTCGGCCGTGGCGGCCGGCCGACACGTCAGCCCTGGTTCCGGAGCTGCGGGCCGCGCGCGGCGGCAGGCCGTGTCGTCGACCGGATCGAACGCTACCGCGATGTCCGGCCCCAGTCGGGCAGGTGACGGGCGTTGGGGCGTGCTCGCTGGGTGTTGGTTGTTGAGGGCAAGGAGGGAATATGGCAGCGTCG
>NYZG01000109.1 GCA_002687025.1 Candidatus Poribacteria bacterium | reverse complement strand
TGAAGTCCTCAACGGCGTCCACATATGGCGACCCGGATCAGGACGCCTTCCCTCTGCGTGAGGACTACCAGCAACGCGCGGCCTCTCAGCCGCGATTCGCGGACAGCCAACTCGACGGATCGGCCGAGCCGCTGGAGGTGATCCTCGACTGGTACGCCGCCGAGGTTGCGGGCGACGCGTTCGACGCCGCGCCGCTGCGCATCCCGACGAGCGTGTACGGCGTCACGAAGGCGATGGACGAGCAGATGCTCGCCACGCGCGACGAGGCTGGTCGCGGCGCGTACGTCGCCCTCCGCTACTTCAACGCCGCAGGCGCGGACGCATCGCGCCTCCTCGGCGAAGACCACTGCCCCGAGACGCACCTCATCCCTATCGTGCTCCAGGTCGCCCTGGGCCAGCGCGACATCCTGACGTTCTACGGCACGCAGTACGACACGCCGGACGGCACGGCAATCCGTGACTTCGTCTCGGTGGCAGACTTGGCGGAAGCGCACGTGCGCTGCCTCGACGCGCTGATGGAGGGCGACGCGAGCGCCACGTACAACCTGGGCTCAGGCCACGGCCACACCGTCGGCGAGATCGTCGACGCGGCCCGCGAGGTAACCGGCCACGCCATCCCTACGACGAACGGCGCGCCCCGCGCGGGTGACCCCGAGCGGCTGATCGCAGACTGCTCCAAGATACGAGACGCCATCGGCTGGCGGGCGGGGACTGGCATTGAGTCGATCGTCGAGTCCGCCTGGCACTGGCATCGCCTGCATCCGCACGGCTACCGAACGCCGCAGGAGGAACGGTACAACCCGTTCTGGAGCCGCTGGGTGAACATCGCCGCGCACCGTCGCAGCCGGCCGTGGAGCGGCGAGACCCAGGACCTCGACAGCGACGAGATACCGTCGCACGACCCGTCGTGCTACCTGTGTCCTGGCAACACGCGCGTGAGCGGCGAGACGAACCCGGACTACACGTCCGTGTGGAGCTTCACCAACGACTTCCCGACACTTACCCAGGACGCGTACGACATCACGCACGAGGACGGGCCGTACCGCGCTCGGACATCGCGGGGCGTGTGCGAGGTGGTGAACTACAACCCGAACCATGCGCAGCGACTATCGACTCTCGATGTCGACGCCGTGGCCACGCTGGTCGACGCGTGGGCGGACATCTATGAACGCCTTGGGGCGCGGCCGGACATCGCCTATCCGCTCATCTTCGAGAACCGCGGCCTCATCATGGGCAACTCCCAGCCGCACCCTCACGGTCAGGTGTACGCGTACAGCAGCATCCCGGACCTGATCGTGGCGCCTCAGATCGCGGAGTTCGCGCGCTATCGGGAGGAGACGGACGGCGTCTGCTTCGTGTGCGATGCCGCCCGCGCAGAGGTCGACGACGGCCGGCGCATCCTCGCCGCGGACGAGCACGTGACCGCGTTCGTACCGTACGCGGCTCAGTTCCCGTACGATGTCGTGATCTCGCCGACGCAGCATGTGGCGAGCCTCCTCGACATGGGGCAGGACGCCCGACGGTCCATGGCGGCCGCCCTGCTGCACACGCTGACCGGGCTGGACGGCCTCTTCGACGCCCCGTACCACTACTCGCTCGCGCTCGTGCAGGCGCCGACCGACGGCGTCGACCACGGCTACCACATGCAACTGCACATCACGTCGCTGCTGAGAGGCCCGGGACTGCGGAAACACGTGGTCGGCGCGGACATCTTCGGGCGCGTGGTGAACCCGTCCGACCCGGACGAGGCCGCCGAGGAGATACGCTGGGCCGCGCGCCGCGCGCAAGGGACGCTCGGATGACGCCAACGACGGAGGCAAACGTGACAGTAGCAGACCGCGCTGCAACGGCATTCGGCGAGACGTTCGGCGCCGACCCCGACTTCGTCGCGCAGGCCCCGGGCCGCGTCAACCTCATCGGCGAACACACCGACTACAACGACGGGTTCGTGTTCCCCGCTGCCATCGACCGGTGGATCGCGATCGCTTGCCGCGCGCGCGACGACTCCCGCGTCGTGCTGCACGCGACGGCGTTCGACGAGACACGCGAGTTCGACGCCGCGGACGACCTCAGCAAGGACGCGAACTGGCTGGACTACCCGAAGGGCGTCGTCGACCAGTTCCGCAAGGGCGGCCACGCTGTGCCGGGATTCGACGGCGTGATGGTGGGTGACGTGCCGGTCGGCGCGGGATTAAGCAGTTCCGCCGCAGTAGAGGTAGCGACGGCCACAGTCGTGCTGGAACTCACCGGCATCTCAATGTCCGGCCCCGACGTGGCCCTCCTGGGACAGCGGGCCGAGAACCAATTCGTCGGCGTCAACTGCGGGATCATGGACCAGTTCGTGTCCGCGAACGCCACCGAGGGTCACGCCCTGTTCCTCGACTGTCGCGACCTGTCCTTCGAGCACGTCCCCGTGTCGGCGGGCGACGCTCGCATCGTCATCCTGAACTCGGGCGTGACACGCGGTCTCACGGACTCCGGCTACAACGAGCGGCGCTCGGCCTGTGAGAAGGGCGCCGCGCTCATCGCGGAAGCCTCGGGCGAGACTGTCGAGGCCCTCCGCGACGTGTCGCCAGAGCTGCTGGCGGCGCACCGCAACGCTCTGCCTCCGGACATCCACCGACGGTGCCGGCACGTCGTGACGGAGATCGACCGGACGCGCGAGGCCGTCGCCGACCTGCGCGCGGGGGACGTCGCGGCGTTCGGCGCGTTGATGAACGCCTCGCACGACAGCCTGCGCGACGACTACGAGGTCAGCGGCCCGGAACTCGACGCGCTTGTCACGATCGCGCGCGGCGTCGATGGCGTCTATGGCGCGCGACTGACCGGCGCCGGCTTCGGTGGGTGCGCCGTCGCGCTCGCGCGCGCCGATGCGGTCGACGAGTTGGTCCGAGCCGTCGCGGCGGACTACCCGTCGCAGTCGGGCCTGGAGGCGGAGGCATACGTGTGCCGCGCCGTGGCGGGCGCCGGCCGCGTTGGTTGACTCGGCGCGCCGACGGGCAGGGGGAGACATGCTTACACAGGCCGAACGCGACGGGTTTCGGGACCTTGGATACGTGATCCGACGCGGAGCCCTGTCCGGGCCTCAGATAGTCGAATACCGCGCCGCGGTGGACCGCGTCGTCGCGCGCTGCGAGGGGCCGGATGGCTACGGCGACGCCCGACGTGGGTCCGACGGTCAGATATGGGGCGTGAACAACATCTTCCACCCCTCGGTGCGCGAGCCCGCGTTGCTCTCCTCTCTTGGCGAGCGGGAGATCCTCGGCGTCATCTCCGATCTCGTCGGCCCGGAGCTGCAGTACCATCTCTGCACGCTGCTCGTGAACCCGGCCGGACTGAGCTACCGACTGAGATGGCACAGGGATTCCGCGTTCGACGGCGACATGACCGAAGCCGCCCTGCAAGCGGCGTTGCGCAGCCATGTGCAGCTCAACGGCGCGCTGCGTCGGGACCACTGCCTGTCCATCGTGCCGGGCAGTCACCGTCGCGTCATGACTCCCGGCGAACGCGACGCGATGCAGACCGACCCCGACGGCCCCATGCCCGGGCAGATGGCCGTGCAACTCGACGCGGGCGACATCGTGTTCTACAACTCGAATCTCCTGCACCGGGGCGACTGCGCGGAGGGCGACAGCCGCCAGACGTTGCACTACGCCGTCCTCGCGCACCATCCCGACGCGCCCACCGGCCCTGACGTACAGACGTGGTTGACCGACCCCGCCTTTCTTGGCACTCTCCCGCCACCGCTGCGCGCCCTGTTCGGCAACTGGCTCCGTAGCGGCTGACCCACCGTCTCGACGGTCACGCCGGAGGAGCAACGATGTCCACGCGCACTCTCGCCCTACTCGGCGGCGATCCCGTACAGCAGCCCGCCCAAGACCCGCACCCGACGTACAGCGACAAGGCGATGCGCCGCGTCACGGAGTTGCTGGAGCGGGGTCACACGGTCGGCCTGAACAAGAACGACGCCGTCGTGCGCGAGACGGAGGAGGCTATCGCCCGTTGGCAGAGCGCGCCACACTGCCTGGGCACGTCGTCGGGCCATGGGGCGCTGCACGCCGCACTAGCGGGCCTGGAGATCACCGGCGACGACGAGGTGATCACGACGCCGTACACCTGGGGCGCCTCGACGGGGTGCATCCTGCACAACGGCGCCGTCCCCGTGTTCGCGGACGTCGACCCGACGACGGGCCTGCTCGACGCCGCATCGGTCGAGGCCGCCGTCACGCCCAAGACGCGCGCGATCCTCGCCGTCCACATCTTCGGTCAGGCGGCCAACATGACGGCGATCTGCGAGGTCGCTCAGCGGCGCGGCTTGAAGGTGATTGAGGACGGGAGCCAAGCTCACGGCGCGCTCCATCGGGGCCGGAAGGTTGGCACATTCGGCGACGCGGCTGGGTTCTCGTGCATGGGCGGCAAGCTCCTCGCCGCGACAGAAGCCGGCTACATGGTCACCCGCGACGCCAACGTGTACTGGCGCGCGTCGATGGCGTGTCAGCACATGGGCAGGTCGCCCGAGCCGGGCTTCCCGGACGAGCTGCGGCCGTTCGCCGACTCCCTCGTCTACACGTATCGCCTCGCGACGGTGAACGCGGTCCTCCTCACCGAGCAGCTCCAGAAGCTCGACGACGAAATCGCAGGGCGACGTCAGAACGCCGACGCGTTCCGAGCCGGTCTGTCTGGCGTCGGCAGCGTCGCGCTACCCGAGTACACGGACGGCGACGCGCCGTCGTACCACATGCTCACCATGAACTTCGACCCCGAGCACGCGGGCGTCTCCCGGTCCACATACTCCGCTGCGCTGAAGGCAGAGGGCGTCTCTGCGGGCCCGTACGTCCCCTCGCCCATCTCTCAGTGGGCGCGTCTCGACCCGGATTCGGGCGGCCCGCGGAACATGTGGGACGATGCGATTCGCAGGAGCGGCCGTGTCCTCGCGGACACCGAGCTGCCGAATTGCGAACACAAGATCGCGCGCAGTCTGGAGATGGGCTGGAACTACATCCTGCCCGACTCCACGCGCATCGGCCGTGTCGCGGACGCGTTCCACAAGGTCGAGGACAACCTTTCGACGCTGCGGGACCACGAAGCCGCCAGCGCGTGACGGTGCCAGAGTACCGCCGCGGCCAGGTCGTCGTGGCGGTCAGCGTCGGCGGCACGAAGGTCGCGTGCGCCGCCGTCGACTCGGCTGGGACGGTGATCGCCGCACGCGAACCTACACGCACGCCCCGCGATGACGATGCCCTGCACGACCTGCTCGCCACCGAGGCTGAGGCGGTCGCGGCGGGCGTCGGCCGAGACCGCGTGTGGGGCGTCGGCGTGAGCTTCCCGGAGTGCGTGGCGCCGCCCGAGGCCTTCGCCGCGAACGGGCCGCCGCCGCCGGAAACCCCGCATCCCATCGTGGCGCGCGTGCAGACCGACGTGCGCAGGCGACTGGGGGTCGACACGCCCGTCGCGGTGCTCCACGACGCGGCCGCGGCCGTGCTAGGCGAGGTGGGGGCGGGCGGCACGCTCCCCGGCGCGTCGGACGCGACGTTCATCGTGTGGGGCACGGGCGTCGCGAGCGGCGTTGTGCGTGATGGCGCCCTCTACTGGCGTGACGACGCAGTCCAGACGATGATCGCCGAGGCCGGCGCGCTCATCGTCCGGCAAGCTGACGGCAACTACCGGCACGACGCATCCCCCAACTGGCCACGTCTGACCGCCCCCGAACAGACGCTTGACCACCGCATGTCGGGCCCGCGGCTCGCGCAGCGCGCTCAAGAGCTGGGCCGGGTGGACAGCGCGGAGAGCTCCGTCGACAACCCACCGTTGGCACGCGTCAACGCCGCGGCCCGCGCGGGCGACGACGCGGCGCGACGCTTCATCGCGGACGCCGGCTACGAATTCGGGCGCGCGCTGTCGACCTTCATCGCATACTGGCGGCTTGAGCGGGACGAGGCGTTCGCGGATAGCATCGTCGTAGGGTCGGGCGTGGCGCGCATTGGCGACGGCCTGGCGGGACAACGCGGCGCGCTACTGACCGAGGAACTGCGTCGGGGAGTCACCGAAGGCCTGGCGTCGTGCGGGATCGCGGACTACGATGCTGACGGCGTCGTGGTCTCGACGCTGGGGCACGAGCGCGAGTTCCTGGCGTTCACGCCGCCGTGGTAGGCGCAGATGTCGACGGCTGAATCCGAGCACAAAAAGTGGTAGCGGCACGGGGAATCGAACCCCGGTTTGATGGCTGAGAACC
>NYZG01000108.1 GCA_002687025.1 Candidatus Poribacteria bacterium | reverse complement strand
GCACGGGCTTGTCGGTAACGCTGCCGACGGCGGCTAGTATCTTCTCGCTCAGCGGCGCGAACTTGTCGTCGATGAGGAACGCGCCATCATCGCCGACGGACAGGCCGACGTTCCCGCCGGGGCCAGTGAGCATGTAGACGCCGTCGGCGACCTCGGTGACGTCGATGGTGGCGTCGTCTCGTTGCGCCGAGGCTGCCGAAACGAAGGCGGCGAGCAGGCAAGCCGAAACCAGTGCGCGCGCGTTCAGTAGTCGTGCGTCAGACATGGGGCCCCAATCGTGTTGTTGGCGCTCGCGTGGCCGATGTGCGCCAGCGCTCTAGTTCAGCCGCCATGCTACGTTCCCAACGGCTCTGCGGCAACGAGGCGCCGCAGACGCACAGATGCACGAGGGAGATCCCAGAATGCTTGGACGGCGGGTCGTGTCGATCGCCGCGATTGGTTGCTTGGCGCTGGCAGGTTCGTGTGCGAGGCCCCCAGCCGGCGAAAGCCGGGAGTCGTCAGATGCGGGCCCTCCCAAACCCCAGATCAAGAGACCCCAAGTCGAGCAGCGGCGCGAACGGCCCGACGGCCGGGCGCCGCCAAGCCGCGATGGGGGGCGTCGCGACCCGATCTGGGCGATGAACACAGCGTGGGGTGAGATCGGCGACGGGCCGGCCGCACTCCACTCGACAGACGTGCCGGTCCTCCGCTATACCCCAGCAGATCAGCCTCACGCCTCGGCAGTGCAATGGCGTCGGTCGTCGGAGGAAGGCGACAAGGTGATGATGGCGCTAGGCGACTATGACGGCATGAATGGCGTGGTGCGCCTGTTCGACGATGCGACGCCGGAAGCGCCCGCGCAGCCGAACGTCGGCGTCCAGTTGCACCCCAAGGGACAGAGCTACTTCGTGGGCGGCGATGTGGGCATAGGTACCGCACAGCCCACGACACGCCTCGACGTCGACTCGGACGCGATCCGCGTCCGGCAGCCTAGGAAGAAGGGCTCCCTCGGTCCAGGCGAGAGGGGCGATATCGTGTGGGCGCGAGACGACGCCGGGAAACACTACATCTACGTGAATGTGGACGGCTTCCAGTGGCAGGGCGTAGAGCTTACTCTCAGAGAGCCCGCGCGTCCGTGACGTTGGCCGGGCGGGCCCCCGCCTGTATGCTGGACGCTCCCGTGCGCTCCTCCGTCAACCGACCATAAACCGGACACGTAGAGTGGACACCGACACAGAACTACAAGAGTCCCACGCGCTCTGGCGACAGGGCGACTACGATGGGGCCGAACGCATCCTCCGCGCCATCGTGCGCCGCGACCCAGCACATGTCGACGCCACGCACGAGTTGGGAGCCCTCCTCGTGCATGTCGGGCAGCATCAGCTTGGCGTCTCATTGCTGAAGCGCGCGGCGTCGCTGGAGCCCAGCGCTTCGCGGCTCAACGCCCTGGGGCTGGCGCATGTGGCCGCCGGCGATCTCGGACAGGCGCTCACCGCGTTCCGGGCCGCGGTGGCTGTGGACCCAGAGTTCGCGGAGGGTTACAACAGCCTGGGCCGCGTGCTCGTGCATGGGGGTCACATCGAACCGGGCGCGGGGGCCCTTGCCCGAGCGCTGCAAGTAGACGAATACGACGGGCCCGCGTGGGACAGGTTCTGCGCGGCCCTGCGGGAGGCCAACTCGCCGGCCGCGAATCACCTTCTGGCAGACGAAATCGCGCGAGGCCTGTCGGTTGCCGGGGCGCATCGGGCGGATCTCGTCACGTTCGCGATAGGCGTCGTTACGGCGGACACCGCGCTTCAGGTGATCCTGCGCGCCGCCGGACTGGGCGACATTCCGACCGTGCGTACACATGTCACGGGCGACACGATCGCGCGCGTCATGGCCGGCCCGCTGCTGGCCAGGGTACTCAGCGTCGGCGTACTTCCGAGCCGGCCATACGAAGTGTTGCTCACGGAGATGCGTCGACATCTGGCTCTGGACATCCAGGCAGGTCAGTTCGCCGCGAACCATGACAAGCTGCCGTTCCTGTGCGGCCTCGCCCAGCAGTGCTTCCTCAACGGATACGCGTGGCACGAGCAGGACGACGAGATGGCCGCCATACGGGCCCTCGTCGACGAGACGGCCGGCGAGATCGAACACCCGACGCCGACGACTCCGCTGCGCATCGCTGTTCTCGCCGCCTACGCCCCTTTGAGCTCCCTGCCGTATGCTGCCGGCATAGCTCGATACGCTGCGGCGCAGGCGTCGCCCGAACTGCGTGACCTGGCATGCGCACAGATCGAGGAACCGGAACGCGAGCGCCGCCTCCTGTCGCACGCCGCCGCGTCCGACAACGAGCGCCGTGCGAGCGCGTGCGTGCGCTGGGTGGACCCGCCCCCGGTGCAACTCGTCGCTCTGACCGCGATGCTGGGGCTGCGGTTCCCCGACCTACGCCGCGAAGGTTTCAGCGGGCTCGATGCGCCGCGGATTCTCGTGCACGGCTGTGGGCCCGGGAAGGACGCGATCGCCTGGGCGCGGAACGTCGAGAACGCGTCGGTCGCTGGCGTCGAGGCGAATCTGGAGGAGTTGGCATTCGCCAGGCGCAAGGCCGAGGAACTCGGTCAGACGAACGTTGAGTTCGCCGCGGCCGCGCCAGGAGGCGGGTTCGACCTGGTAGCATGCCCTGTGCTGCGGGGCCCGGCAGACGATGCCGCATCCGCCCTCGGGGCGCTGGTTGACTGCGTCCGGCCAGGAGGCCTGCTGCACGTTGGCGTGCGAGCGGAGGCCTCGCGAAGCTATATCACGGCGGCTCGCGACTTCGCGCGCGAAGGTGGTTACGACGACACCGCTGCGGGCGTACGCGCGTGTCGACAGGGGTTTTTCGCCTTGCCGGACGACACCGAGTGGAAGGCGGTCGCCGCGCACTTCGATCTGCACACGCGCGCGGGATGCCGCGTGCTGTTCTTCGACGACGAGACGCCGTACGTGACGATCCCAGCCCTGGCTGCGGCGCTGGACGCGCACTCGGTGGAGTTTATCGGGTTCGAGAACGAAGGCGCGCTGAGCGTGTATCGCAATGCGTTCCCGCGCGACGAGACGGCCCGAGATCTCGACGCATGGGCCAGGATCGAGGAGGACGCGCCAGCGTTGTTCATGCCAATGTACACGTTCTGGGCGAGGACGCCTGCGTAGGCGCTCCTCGTGACTACTCCGCGGCGCCGCGGGACAGCAGGAACGCCACAATCGCGCGCTTCTCGCTCTGCCGCGCGTAGTACAGCGGCGTGTGTCCGAGGTCGTCGCGCGCATCGATGTCCGCTCCGTGATCCAGCAACAGGCGGATCACGCGTATGCCGGAGTTCCGATCGGCTGCGAGGTGGAGCGTGGTTCGGCCGTCCTCGACTCGTAGCGACGGATCGGCGCCCCGGTCCAGCAGCCACGTGGTCGCCTGGACGTCCTCGTGCCGGGCGTTGCCGAGAAGCACAGCGTCGAGGTCGTATTCGCCGTGTCTCAGCAGCAGGTCGCAGATGCGCGAATACCGGTCGCTCTGCCGCCGCATTGTGCGCAACGCCTCGTACAATGGTCCCTCGTCGGGAGGATTCGCGGCGCGGTCCAGCAGCAGCTCGACAAGCGGGAGGTTTCCGCTGTGGCCGGCGGCGACGCTGAGGGGTCGTAGGTAGGACTCCGGGGCCGCCTCGGCGTCGGCGCCGCAGTCGATGAGCAGGCCACCGATGCCGGCGAGGCGCGCCTCCAGCGCCTCGTCCGACCGGCCCAACGCGGACTGCGCGCAATACAGCGGGGCCGTCATGCCGTTCTCGTCCGGCGCGTTCGCGGCGTCGGGTCGAGCGCTGAGTTCGCGACGCACCGCGTCGACATCGCCAAGGGCCACTGCGGTATAGAACGTCCCCGGGGCCCCGCGCTCGTGGAGCAACTCTACAAGGGGCGCCACCCCCGACCGCGCGGCGAGGCAGAGCATGGGCATGCCGATGGCGCCCCGTGCGCCTGGATCGGCGCCGAGGTCAATCAGGTATGTCGCGACATCACCAAAGCGCGACGCTTTCGTCACCGTCGCCCAGGCGAGGGCCGTCCCGAGGAGGCGCGTGAGGTCGGGCGGTTCGTCTCGCTCCACGGCCGCCCGGAGAGACGCGATGTCGCCCCTCTTCGCGGCCGCCTGCGCGCTCAACGGCGCACGCGGTTTCGTCCGCGCCTTCCGTGTGACCGCACGCCTACGGCGGTTGACGCACGCGCGGCATCGCGCCGCCTTGCCGTCCGGCGCCTTGCTGCTGCTGTTGAAATGCCCGAGCGGCTTCTCCTCGTTGCATCCGGGACAGAGCTTCATGTCTGACACCTCCTGTCGGCTCCTCAAGGCAATACGCGTGCGGTGTCCCCCGCGGTACGGAGCGCGAGGGGTCGTGCGTCGGCGCGAGGGATGCCCTACAATCGCCGCCGGCAAGACGGGCCCGGCCGAGTCGCGTCGAGAGGAGACGCATGAGCGCGTTACGAGTGGCGATCATCGGATCGGGCGGGATGGCGCGGTCGCACGCGAACATCCTCGACAACACCGTGGACGCGCGCGTGGTGGCGGTGGCGTCGCGAAACGCCGAGACAGGCCAAAGTCTCGCGGGCGATCACGGGGCGACGTTCTTCTCGAGCCCGCGTGACGCCATGCGTCGCGATGACATAGACGGTGTCATCATCTGCACACACAACGACTCGCATGGCGAAATCGCGAAGGACGCTCTCACTCACGGGAAGCACGTCCTGACGGAATACCCCCTCGCGCGATCGATCGAGGAAGGCGAGGACGCGCTGCGTCTCGCAACGTCCGAGGGGCTCGTGCTCCGGGTGACGCATTCCGAGGCGACATCCGAGGGGCATGTCGCGTTGCGGGAGGCCGTCGCGAGCTCCGGCGACCTCATGCTCTATGCGTTCCATCGGCTGACACCCGGCCGAGGCGGCCGCCCGGATATCCTGCTCAACCTGCCGGTGTCGGGGCCGCCCGCGCACTTCTTCATCTACCACATCTACGCCGCGGTCGACCTGTTCGGCCCGGCGGAATGGGTCGAGGCGTCGGCACAGTACGAAGGGCTCCGCGAGACCGGCCGGTATGAGCGCTTCGTGAATACGATGACGGTGAGGTTCGCTCGCGGTGGGCTGGGGACGTGGTCGTGGGCCGGTGGCGTCGCTACGGAGAACGCCGACCAGCACGAACGCATCATCCTTACAGAAGCCACTCTCACGCGCGAGGGCGGGCGATGGCAGCGCTCCACCGGGGACGGCACGGAAGACATCGCTGCTGTCGACGTGGATCTGCCCTCGAAGCACGACCTGTGGATTCGCGAGGCGCTGTCCGGGGACAACGACCGGGCGCTCGCGGACGGGCGCGTCGCGCTCGACGCCATCCGGGTCAGCCTATCCGCCGAACGCGCGATGACTGAGGGACGGCGCATCGAGATATAGGCGCGGAGCAGGGAAGATGGTCGACGGCGCGCTATCCATTCCGCTGCCCGGAGACGGGCCGCCGGTGGAGTTCGTGACCATCCCCGAAGGCCCCTTCCTCATGGGCGACGTGATGGGTCGTAGCCCTGAAGCCGACACGCGACCCGTGCACGAAGTGTGGCTCGACGCGTATCGCCTCGCCGCGACGCCCATCACCAACGAACAGTTCGCGTGGTTCACGCGGGAGACCGCGTACATGACTACGCGTGAGCAGCCGGGCGGCGGCCCCCCATATTGGCATCAGTACGCCGAGCCCGGCCGAGAGCGCTACCCGGTCATATGCGTGAACTGGATCGACCTGGCCGCCTTCGCCGCGTGGGCCGGATGCCGGTTACCCACCGAGGCGGAGTGGGAGAAGGGAGCGCGGGGCGGCGTCGAGCGCGCGGACTACCCGTGGGGCGACGCCGAGCCCGGTGACCACTGCAACTGGCGCGGAGCGGCCGCCAAGCCCGGCGTCGTGGCGCTGAACGGGCAGGGGTGGGGCATGACCCCCGTAGGATCGTACTCACCGAACGGCCACGGTCTGTACGACATGAGCGGGAACGTGTGGGAGTGGTGTTCAGACGCCTACAGCGCAGCATATTACGCCGACTCTCCCGCGCGGAATCCCGCGGGGCCGCTCGTCGACGAACACGGCTCGCCGGCGCCTATCGTCACCTGGGACGGCTCCGACCACCTCGACGCCGACCCCGAGCTGTACCGGTCCATTCGTGGCGGGTGCTGGGAGAACAACACGTTCGGCATCCGCTGCTGCGAGCGGATCTACGCGCGGGCGGGCTCTCACCGTAAGCCGCTAGTCGGTGGAGGCCGTCTCGCGATGAGCGTCGACGCTTAGCCGACGGTTCCCGGCAGCAGCAGTTGCTCGGACGAAGCGGGGCCGCTCATCGGCGGAGGGGTGACAGGCGGTATCTCGTCCCAAGTTCTGCCTTCGAGCTCGCGTCCTGCCTTCTTCCTGTGGCGTCCCCCCCACTGCATGAAGTAGAAATGCACACCCTCGGCGACGCATCGGTCGCGCACGTCCGTTGCCCAGGTGGCGTCCATCGGTCGCGCGCCCGGCCCCGACTCGCCGCCGACGATCACCCAGTCGATGCCTGTCAGGTCGATGTCGGGCTGCGGGCCGAGAAGCGGCACGAGCGACACGAACTTCACATGCGCCGCCGTCGCTCGAAGCTGATCGACACGCCACGCGTAGTCGGCGGTCTCCACGCTGACGCCCATCCATATGTGCGGCGCCCACGGCAGTGTCGGGTCCAGGTCGAGGAGGCGTTCCGACCGCCGCGTCAGGATCTGGTACGTGTGCCAATCCGCGGCGCGCATCGTGTCGAACATGCGCAGGACGAACTCGTCCGGCACGTCTTCGTGCAGGAGGTCGCTCATGGAGTTCACAAAGATCATGCGCGGCAGCTTCCACCTGAGCGGAATCCCTAGCGCGTGCTCGTGTAGCGTCAGGCGGAACCCGTCGGCGTAGTTGCGCTGGCCCATCGCTTGTAGCCGCAGGGCCACGCGCGCCGCGTAGCAGTGCTTACACCCCGGGCTGATCTTCGTACAGCCCGTGACGGGGTTCCACGTCGCCTCGGTCCATTCGATGTCAGACTTGTCGCCCACGGCGCGCCTCGCTGGAAGGTGTGCGTGTAGCGGCGGCCGTCACATGCCGCGCAAGGTCAACTGCGGCATTCTCACGCGTCGCGTGTCGCGCGGCGTTGGCATCTCGTCCCACGTCTCGCCTTCGAGCTTGCGTCCCGCCTTCTTCTTGTTAACGCCGCCCCACTGCTTGAAGAAGAAGGGGACGCGCTTCTCGCGGCATCGGTCTCGGAGACCCGTGACCCACGCGGCGTCCATCGGTCGCGCTCCGGGGCCGGATTCGCCGCCTACGATCGCCCAGTCGATCCCCGCGAGGTCGATGTCGGGCAGAGGGCCGAGGAGGGGCTCGAGCGAGAGGAACTTCACGCTCGCGCCGCTCTCGCGAAGGTGGTCGATGCGCCACGCGTACTCCGCGCTCTCGACGCTTACGCCCATCCATATGTGGGGCGCCCACGGGAGCATGTCGCGCATACTCGCCACGCGCTCCGAGCGCTTCGTCAGCACCTGATACGTGTGCCAGTCGGCGGCGTGCATCGCCTGGAACACGCGCAGGATGTACTCGTCCGGCACGTCCTCGTGGAACAGGTCGCTCATGGAGTTCACGAAGATCATCTGCGGCCGCTTCCACTTGAGCGGGTCGCGCAGCGTGTACTCGTGCAGCGTGACGTCGAAGCCGTTGGCGTACTTGCGCTGACCCATCGCCCGCAGGCGCAAGGCGAGGAGCTCGGCGTAGCAGTGCTTGCACCCCGGGCTGACCTTCGTGCAGCCGGTGACGGGGTTCCACGTCGCTTCGGTCCACTCGATGTTGGACTTCTCGGCCATGGTTGCGCCCCTTGTGGCGCCGGTGCGCGGCAGTGGGTCGCGCGAGGGACACACCGGAGAGTGTGGCGGGAACACGAATGCGTCAACCTGGATGTGCGGGCGACCGCGCCCGTCTTTGCCACGCACGCCAGGTAAGCGATCGGTCGATCCTCCTACATGGGGATCAGAAGCTGTTCCGGTCGGGAGGCGGGAGAACATGCGCGAGTCGGCGTAAGCACGGATGGCGTCTCACGGTGCAGCCTGCCATCAAGCGTGCGTGTGACCCTCTTCCTGTTGCGGCCCCGCTGCTTGAAGGAGAAGCTGACCCCTTGCTCGCGGCACTGGCCGCGGATGTCCGTCGCCCAAGCGGGGCTCATCGGCCGCGCGCCGGGGCCGGATTCCGCGCCGACGAACACCCGGTCGATGCCCGACAGGTCCAGGTCGGGGAGCGGGCCGAGGAGCGGCTCCAGCGAGAGGAACCTCACGTGCGCGCCCGTCCGCCGCAGATGGTCGATGCGCCACGCGTACTCCGCGTTCTCGACCGTGACGCCCATCCATATGTGCAAGGCCCACGGGAGGATGGCGTCCATGCGCGACAGGCGTTCGGCGCGCTTCGTGAGCGCCATGTACGTGTGCTGCCGCGCGGCGTGCATCACGTCGAACACGCGCAGTATGAACTCGTCGGGTACGTCGTCGTGCAGCAGGTCGCTCATGGAGTTCACGAAGACCATGCGCGGGCGCTTCCACTTGTGGGGTCTCGCAAGCGCGTCTTCGTGGAGCGTCACGCGGAAGCCGTTCGCGTATTTCGGTTGGCCGATCGCTTGCAGGCGCAACGCGATTCTCTCGGCGTAGCAGTGCTTGCAGCCGGGGCTGACCTTCGTGCACCCCGTGATCGGGTTCCACGTCTCGCCGGCCGGTTCGGTTTGAGAGTTCTCGGCCAATTGCCCTCCCCGCATAGCAACCCGCGGAAAGGTGGGTACGCAGCCGTGACCCGACAAGGGTCGGGCGGTTGTGCGGCCCTCGCTCCTTAGCTATGTTGCCCGCGAGTCTTTTGCGCACCCGCATCCGCCGCGGCGGCGTGGCTTACCATCGAGAGCGTCACACGTATGCCTCCCTCGCCGTCCGGGCCCTACGACAGCCGTCTCCCCGAAGGCGTCAGCGTCTATCAGACGTTCCGCGGGCACACCGGAGGCGTGTCGGACGTCGCATGGTCGCCGGACGGCGCTCGCATCGCGACCTGCGGCCGTGACGACAGCGCCGTTCGACTGTGGTGTGCGGACACCGGCGAGCAACTCCGCGTATTCCATCGCCCCGGGGATGCGAGAACCGTCGCGTGGTCGCCGGATGGGCGGCTGCTTGCGTCCGGCTTTGGCGAGGCGGCGCACGTATGGGATTCGGCAACCGGCGACACCGAACGAGTCCTAGAGAGGCATGGCGGTCGGGTCCAGGCCCTGGCGTGGTCGCCGGACGGACGCCTGCTCGCATCCGGCGGGAACGGCTACGGCACGCGTGTGTGGAACGTAGCGACCGGCGAATCCCTTGCGCGGTTCGACGCATACGAGGACCGGATACAGAGCGTCGCGTGGTCGCCGGACCGACAGCTCCTGGCATCCGCCGGCATGGGATCTCTCATCGGCATCTGGAACGCGCGAACGGGCGAGCCCGTGCATAGGCTCGACGCCGTCGACTATGCGAGTGTCTCGTGGTCCCCGGACGGGCGATGGCTCGCGGTCGGCGGAGACGATGAAGTCGTAACCGTGTGGGACGCACAGACGGGTGAGCCAGGACTCCGTTTCGTGGGGCACACGGACATCGTGCGGAGCGTTGCCTGGTCCCCGGCCGGCGGGCTGCTCGCATCGGCCGGAGACGACGCCGTCGTACGCGTGTGGGAAGCAGCGACCGGCGAAGCCGCCGGCCAGCTCGAGGGGCACACGGGTTGGATACGGAGCGTGGCTTGGTCGCCTGACGGATGTCGCCTCGTGTCGACTGGTGACGACGGCATCGTGCAGTTGTGGCACGCGGAAACCGGGGTCCCCCTGCGCCGGATCGAGGGACACACGGGGCATGTGTGGGGCGTCTCGTGGTCGCCGGACGCGCGACGCCTGGTTTCCGGCGGAGACGACAACCTCATCCAGGTTTGGGACGCGGTCACAGGCCGGTCCATTCGCAGATTGCGCGGCTCCACGGACCGTGTCACGAGCGTTGCGTGGTCGCCCAGCGGGCTCGTGCTCGCATCCGCCGGGGACGAACCCATCGTACGCCTGTGGGACGCAGAAACAGGCGATGCCTTGCGCCGCCTCAAGGGACACACCGGATACAGGGCGTGGGCCGTGTCGTGGTCACCGGACGGACGCCGTCTCGTGTCTGGTGGAGACGTCAGTATCGTCCACGTGTGGGACGCAGATACCGGCGAGGCGCTGCTCCAACTCGAGGGTCACAGGGGCGACGTGCATGTCGTTGCATGGTCGCCGGATGGAGGCCGCCTCGTGTCGGCCGGGGACGACAGCATCGTACGCGTCTGGAACGCGGATACGGGAGGACCTCCCCGCCAACTCGAGGGCCACGCGGGCCAGGTTGTCACCCTCTCATGGTCGCCGGACGGACGCCTCCTCGCGTCGGCGGGAAGCGACAGCGTCGTGCGCGTGTGGGACGCAGAGACGGGCGAGTCGCGGCGCCAACTCGAGGGGCACACGGGACACATAGTGAGCGTGTCGTGGTCGCCGTGCGGGCGGGTGGTCGTCTCGAGGTCGCAGAACGGCTGGGTCGGCATCTGGCGCGCCGATACCTGGGAGTCGGTGTCGGCTGCGGACGGAAGCGGCGTACGCTCGCTCCCCGACCGGTGGGCGCGCAGCGCGTGCGAGTTCCACCGGGTCGAGGCGCTCCTCGCGACGAAGGGGGCCGATCCATCTGATAGCTTGCGGATACTAGCCTTCGACATCGATGTCCTCCTGGCGACGCAGTCATCGCCCGGCGCACGGGCGTGAGCGGAGGCGCGCCCGCCCTGTCGCCGACGCCACGCGACGACAACAACGACGCTCTGCCAACGCGGCGACGCCCGTCGGCGTTAGGCATGGCAGGGACCCATCGCGCCGGTGAGCCGAACTGCCACGGAGAACCCGCCATGCGACTCGCTACACGTATCGTCCTGATCGTCTGCGTGACATCGGCCTTCGTCGGGTGCTTCGCGCTCTCACGCCACCGAGCCAAGGAGGAGACGGCCGCCGTGCCTACCGCAAGCGCGCCGGTCACGCCACCGCCTGTGTCAGGG
>NYZG01000107.1 GCA_002687025.1 Candidatus Poribacteria bacterium | reverse complement strand
TGGCAGGCAATCCTCCGGGACATTGATCCATCGGTGTTGGAACGGGCGCCGCAGGAAGACGACCCAAGCGAGCGTGCGCACGGATGGTGGGTTCCGCACCAACACAGCGAATGGCAACATGTCGGGGGACTCGGCGAGTGGGTGCAACAACAGGGCGACCTGCCCGATCCACGCAAGATGCTGGACGTTACAAGCCCCGGCGACCAATCGCGGTGGATTCCCTTGCGTGGCACATTTGGGTGGGAAGAACCGACGTCCGCGGCAGACGACACACACTACATGCAGCGATGTCGACTTGCGCTGCACGTGCAGGCATACGTCGTTCGCTCGGAACACCTTGAAGCCGTGCGCAGGTGGTGTGCCGCCCAAGAGCCCACGCGGTGGTCTATGCCGGAGCCTGTCAACGTCCACGAGGCGTTCCATCGTGAATTCCCTTGGGCCTTCGCGTGGGGCCACGAGTACCCATCGTGCGACGAATGGGTCGCCGCTCTAGACCAAGAACTGCCACATCCCGTGTTCCCTGCGACAGCTCAGTTCTCGCTCGGCGTGAGCGGGGACTGTTCTGGCGCGGCGACTCGTATCGCAGTGCCGTCCCCATGGTTGTGTCGGCGGCTTGCACTGAGGCACGGCGGCGCCGATGGCGCGTTCACGGACGCGGGTGGCGCTACCGTGGTCGTGGATCCGTCAGTGACTAAGGGCGGATCGCAAGCCGTGTTGATCCGGGCAGACCAACTCAGGGCATTCCTCGCCCGCGGCGATCGCGGCATTCTCTGGGAGGCCCGCTGGCTCAAGCAGGTTATCGGAGGGTGGAACGACCTGGATGCGTACGGCTCAATGGATGTGTGCGGGATCTACACCATGGACGAATCAGGCGGGTTCAGTGGCAGCGCGAAATCCGAGCACACTCCGCCATCCGCTAGTTAGGCGAGCTCGCGACGGGAGCGACCAACCGGCTCTTACCATCGACGCCGGCCTGAGCGCCACCCTCCACGGCGACGTCACGTTTGCCGAAGAACTGCGCGTTGGCGCGATCACCGCGGCCAGCCGTCCTCTCAGGATGCGGCGCGACTCCCCCGACCTCGACGCGGGCGCCGCCTTCGAGAACACGGGTACTACGCCGGTGCACCTGCATTTCGGCTCGAACCGGGCCTCGGCGAACCAGCCGTTGGCGCGTCTCTACGGGCAGTGGGACGGGAACATCGTCGCGCAGATAGCATTTGTCAGCGGCTCCGTGGTTGGGAACAAGGACCGAGGTGAGGTGGCGTTCTACACGTCTCCCTCCGGCCCGGCCACATACGAATGCGGCCGCTTCGGCGACGAGGGCGGTCTGTATTTCCGCGCCGTGAGTGGCAACCCCGGCGTGGACGAGGGCTACGCGGCGATCTTCTCGAAGCTGGTGGACGGCGAGGCGCACGTCTTCGCGCAGGACCAGGAGGACGTGACGCCCGTCTCCTCGCTGAGTCATGTGGAGGGCGAGTGGGTGTTCCGTTCGGAGAACGTGCGTACGGGCAGGGCGGTGACGATCCACGTGGAGCGCTTCGTTCGCCGGGTCGAGGAACTCAGCGGCAAGACGCTCATCACGAAGTCCGACGCGGCGTAGTCGCTCGCGCGGCAGCCGCCGGCAGTCACTTCGTCTCGGAGCGAAGGGGCCGCTGATCTCTGCCATGCGCTGCCACGGCACGACCGGTGTGGCGAGGCGCTACTCCGCGGCGGCGTGCGCGGCGTTTAGGGCTGCGCGCGTGCCCTCCAGGTCGAAGCACTCGTGCTGGTTGTCCCGCATGATGCGCGTGGCGATGTACTTCGCCTCCTTCTCGCCCATGTACCCCTCGGCGACCTCCGCCTCGAGCGCGCGGGTGATCTCGTTGCGCGCTTGTACCGCATACGCTACGGCACTCGTCGGCCATCCCGTGTCCCCGCCGAAGGCGAACACCTTGTTGATCGGCACGGCGTGGATGCACCGGCGCAGGAAGTCCCGCGAGCTGAACGGGTCGATGCTCCACGCCCAGCACATGTCCGCCCAGACATTGCGATAGTGCTTCGTCATCGCGACGAGCTCGTCGTTGTACGGGTAGGAGATGTGCATGAGCACGAACTTGGCGTCGAGGTACTTCGCCAGGAGAGGAGACAGGTTCCCCGAAGGGATGCGACTCACCGGCATGCGGTCGTTACCGGCGTAGTAGCCCGTGTGGAGCTTGAAGGGGAGATTGTGTTCGATGCACTGTTCCACGCCGCGGGCCCAGCACCAGTCGCCGAGTCGCAGCCGTGTGGCGACATCGATCTCCTCGCCCGGCTTCGTCAGGACCTCCTGCAGGGCCGACTCGGCGTCGGCGTCGCTGCGCTCGACCCAATCGAGCGTGCGGCCGTAGGCGTGCTGTGACTTCACCGCGACGGCCGTCGGCCCGTGCTTGGCGAAGATCGCCTCGATGGCGCGCTTCAGGGACGCGATGTCGGTGACGGTGATGTCCGTCTCGCCCTGGATCGCCTCCGGGTCGATAACGCCGCTACTGAACCCCTGCCACGACAGGTCATACAGGAAGAACTCCACTCCCGCCGGATCGGGCGGGCAAGGCCAGCAGAAGTCGTCTGTCTGGATATGGTCCAGGTTGGCCACGTCGCGGAGCAGACGCAGACGTTCGCCCGGCTGTCTCAGAGCCTTCGTCTTGTGGTTCTGTGCGGCAAGGGCGGCGCCGGTCATCTCCTCGACGCCGTAGATGTCCCGCGCCACAATGCGCACGGCTTCGCCGTAGCCTGTGAACTGGATCTTCTCCCACACGTCACGGATGCTCTCGAAGCGTCCTTCGATGTCCGGGTCGGAGCCGTCCATGAGCCGCCGCATGCCGTCGCCGGTGATGCCCGCCACGTGCAGGTCGGCGCCCACGTAGTTGGTGAAAATGTCGCGGAGAATGTCGTCTTCGTTCGCGAGCCAGGCGGGTTCCTTCTGCTGATGCTCGTGCGTGTCCACGAGCGGCGTCTCCTCAACGTGACGCGCGATATCGCTGCTCATTCACTTCTCCTCATTCGATGCGGCCTCAGACGCGATGCGCCGGCCGGCGTCAGGCGACGTACACTTCTCGGCCGTCCACGTAGGTGCGACGCACCGTGAACGTCTCGTCGAACAGCACGACGTCGGCCTGCTTGCCGACCTCCAGGCTGCCGATGGCTTTGTCCGCGCCCAGTATGCGCGCGGGTGTCAGCGTGGCCATCGTGACGGCTTCGACCAGTGTCGTACCCATGATGTTGCAGGCGACGTCGAGTGTATCGATCATCTGGATCGTCGAACTCGCGTAGCCAGACCCGTCCGGTATGGTGGCGATTCCGTTGCGTACGACCAGCGGCGCGCCTTCCTCCTTGCGGCCGAAGACGAAGTCGCCGTCCGGCATGCCGGCTCCGCGCGACGCGTCCGTCACCAGCGCGAGGCCGTCGACGCCCTTGCACTTGAACGACAACTTCATCAGCTCCGGCGGCAGGTGCACGCCGTCGGCGATGATCTCCGTGGTGAGTTCGTCGTGAAGCAGCGACGCCTCGACCAGGCCCCCGTGCTTGCTGGGCGGCGTCCTCACTGTAGACGACATCGCATTGTAGAGATGCGTGGAGTGCTGCACGCCCCAGTCCATCGCGTCCACCATCTCGCTGTACGTGGCGTCGGAGTGTCCGGCGCTCACGACGATCCCCCGATCCGCCAGGGCGCGTACGAACGCCTCGGCGCCGGGGAGCTCGGGCGCGAGCGTGATCCAAGCGATCTCGTCCGCGTATTCGAGAAGCTGCTCCGTCTCCTCCGGGTTGGGGTCGCTGATGTACCGATCGAGATGGCACCCCTTCTTCGCCATGGCGAAGTAGCGACCTTCGACGTGCGAGCCGAGTATCTTCGCCCCGGGAGCCGCGGCCGCGCGCGCGTCCGCGGAGGCGCGCACCATCGAAAGCAAGTTGTCCAGCGAGTCCGTGCCCAGCGTCGCCAGGAGCGATGTCGTGCCGCCCTCGGCGTGGTACTTCGTGACGACGTGGGCGTCCGCCACGGTCGCGTCCATGAAGTCGGAGCCCTTGCCGCCATGGACGTGCACGTCGATGAACCCGGGAGCGACGTAGGCGTCGGCCGCGTCGACCACCTGCCACTCCGCGGCGTGCGGCTCCGGTCCGCCGACCCCTGCGATCCGGTCGCCGCTGATCCATAGAGTCGCTTCGGGAGTCAACTCGGTTGGCGTAACCAGCGTCCCCCCATCAATCCTGATATGCGATTCGGTGGCCATGATGCGCTCCAGGTTGCCGCCGTGGGACGTGACCGGGCCATGCGGTACTGATACTTGACTCGGGCCGCGGATTCAAGACATGCGCCTGGCGTGGGGGACGCGCCGGCCGTCGCGATGCAACCGCCGGCGCGCCCGGCGCCTTGAAGCTGGCCGCCCTTCCCGTTTAGGGTAGCGGCGTGCTGGCACGCGATCTCGCTGGCGGCGGCGCGACCCGCGCGATGGACGCGCCCCGAAGCCGCACGCGGCGCCACGCGCCTTCGGGACACGCTCCCGCTCGCAGTACGACCGCGACGGTCAAGGAACGCCGTACGCGTGACGCGCCCATCTGGCCTGGGCATGGGATTACGGCGACCTCGCGGACAAGGAGGCTCCATGCGCAAGCTTCGGGTTGGCATCATCGACATCATCACCAACGGCCCGACCACCGCTCTCTGGGCCCGGGTGATAAACCCCAGCTACGCCAGCATCATGCCGCAGGTGATAGCCGTCTGGTGCGAGGAGCAGGGGCACGAGGTCATACACGTCCCGTACACCGGTACCGAGGACCTGACCCAGGAGACTGACGGCGACATTGATCTGCTGTTCGTCGCTGCGTTCACCGAAGCCGGCCAGTTCGCATACGCCGTGAGTAACTACTTTCGGCAGCGGGGGGCCGTCACGGTGCTGGGAGGCCCGCACGCCCGTTGCTACCCGGAGGACGCCTGCAAGTACTTCGACTACGTCCTGGGCTTCACGGACAAGGAGACGATCCTCGGCGTGCTCGCCGAGTGCGCCCAACATCGCCCGGAAGGCGTGCATCTGAGCGCGCCGAAGCATCCTCTCGCGCTGCCCGGCGTTCGCGAGCGGTGGAAGTACGTCGAGAAGACGCTCCAGAAGGCGCCGTGGGTCAAGTTCGCAGGAATGTTGGGCAGCCTGGGATGCCCGTACACGTGTAGCTTCTGCATCGACTCGGTGATCCCGTATCAGCCGCTCGACTTCGACGCCATCACCGAGGATTTGCGCTTCCTGCTCACGCAATACAAGCGACCTCGGGTGGGTTGGCACGACCCGAACTTCGGCGTTCGCTTCGACGACTTCATGGACGCCATCGAAGCCGCCGTGCCGCCAAACCGCATCGACTTCGTCGCGGAGAGCTCTCTGGCGCTGCTGTCCGAGCCTCGCCTGAAGCGTATGCAGATCAACGGCTTCAAGGCGTTACTGCCGGGAGTCGAGTCGTGGTACGGCCTGGGCAACAAGTCGAAGACAGGCTCGGCGACGGGGATGGACAAGGTGCGGGAAGTCGCCGCCCACGTGAACATGATGGGCAAGTACATACCGTACATCCAGACGAACATGGTCTTCGGGATCGACGCCGATGAGGGACCCGAGCCGTTCGAGTTGACGAAGCAGTTCCTCGCCATGGCCCCGCGGGCGTTCCCTGGGCTGTCCCTTCTGACCGCGTACGGGCGGGCCGCGCCCCTGAACTTGGAATACCAGCGCGCGAAGCGCGTCCTTCCCTTCCCGTTCCACTTCCTCAACAACCACGAAGCGATGAACGTACGCCCGAAGCGCTACACCTGGGTCGAATTCTACGACCACGTCATCGACCTCACCAAAGCTGCCTACTCATGGCCGGCGATCGCCAAGCGCTTCGCCGCCACGCAGGGGACGATCCCCAAGGGCATCAACTTCATCCGCGCGATTTCCCACGAGGGCTTCGGGCGACTCAAGTACTACACCGAGATCCGCCGACGTCTCGTCGAGGATCGACAGTTCCGCGCATACTATGAAGGCGAGACGACCGACCTGCCGCCGTTCTTCTACGATCGCCTGCGCCGCGGTCTCGGGCAGATGTGGGAATGGCTGCCCGACGGCGCCCTCCATCACGACCCGAACGCCTACCTCGCGGCCGAGGAGGAAGCTGCCCTCTCCCGGCCCGCCCCGACGGAGATCGACGACGCCGCTGCTGGAGATTGACGGCGGGCGCGCCCGCGTCGGCCTGACCGCTGAACCTAGGCTGTCCCCTACGGGTTGAGGTGTGCCCCAACGTCGCGGGCCGGTTCCAGGCGTGGCGCGGCCGCGGCACGTGCTTCCCGCCGACTCGCACGGTATGCTTGACTTCGCGAGGGCGGCGCGTCTGGGGCATGCTCCGTTCACGGCTCGCCCGCCTTGGCCGACAGGAGAACCGGTACCAAGTCGCGGTATCGCAGAACACGTGTCACACGCTCGGGAGATCAGTCGCCCGATGCCCGCCACCGTCCGCACAATGCTCGACGAGTTCCGACGCGAGATCGGCACGTTCGAGACGAGTCTGCCCGACGTCACTCAGCGGGACGCCCTCGACGGCCTCCTTGGCATCAAGCACGCGCTGTTCGAGACGTGGAAGGCACAGGAGCGCGCTGGCGTGGGCGTCAAACCTCGGTCGGACGATCCGGGCGGCCCTACGACGGTGGTCGCCGGCGCGCAGTTCATCATTCTCTTCCTGTTGGGCATGCCGATCGCTGACGCATTGGGCGTCAACGCGGGATTCGCAGTGCTGTTCGCGCTGGTCGCGAGCGGCATGACGGCGGCATTCGTCTACCGATGGATGTCCTCGCCGGCCACGGCTGACGCTGTCGGGCTAGTTGCCCGCAACAGAGCGCGCGCCGACCGCGACCCCGGGTTCCTCATGGACGAGGTGCAGAGCTACGTACAGACGCAGATCGACGCCGCCCACGAGCGCTTCTCCGCGATCAGGATGGAGTTCGAGAGGGCGGTGATACGGCCGCGGCAGAAGATCGAGACCACGCTCATCGCGCTGTGCCAGAAGCGGCTCGAGGCGCACAGCCGCGAGTTCCCCGACGAGGAGCGCATCCTAGCTCGCATAGACGAGTACATCGCCCAGTGCGAACGCGCGCTCAGCGCCAACCCCCTCGATGAGCGCGTCGCGCGGCAGCTGCGGGAGACCGGCGAGCAGCTTCAGGCGCTCTACAAGTATCCCGCTCAGTTGGAATACGTGAAGAATGCCTACCGACGCCAGGAGGACTTCGTCGCGGGCGTGGATCGCATCGGGGCCGCGATCGACGCATCGCAGTCCACCCGCACGGCCACGATGATGGAGGTGACGTCGCAACTCGGCGACCTGAGGAGCGAAATCGGGCTGACGAACAAGCTAGTCGAAGGCTTCCGCGACTACCTGGAGACCCGCCCCGAAATCCAGGCGGCCGTCGCGACCGGCGACGCCGAACAGCTCATGGACGCGATGGACGGATCGACCGTGGGGCCGGTGTAGTGGCCCGCGAGCCGGTCCCCGCGATGGGCCTCCGCTGGCGCCTCATTGGTCGATGCCGTAGAACACGTAGAACACCGAGATGTCGCAGCGTGGCTTGAGCACCTCGTACGGGAAGCAGCGCAAGCATCCTTCCGTCGTGGTCTGCGTTCTCAGACGCTCCAGGAACGGTCGTGCCGTCGACTCACGTAACCCGCCGTCCCGCGCCACGAACTGCCCCCACAACGCCCAGAAGCCCGTTTCATAGCCGCAGTGCTCCGCCGACACGACGTACTCCGACGGGAACAGCCGCTGGTATGCCTCGATATTGTGCATCCACGAGCTACCTCGCACGGCCTTCGCGCCGGGATGTGCGTGGCGGATGTGGGCGAACATCGCCCGCAGCTCCGACATACGAACGGGCATGCGCTCGCGGCTGAGCGTGCCGTGAGACGTAGGGTCGCGGTTCTCGAACGTCACGCCTACGGTTGGTTCTCCACGCCACGGATACACGTAGTGAAAACATCCCCACGACGCGGTTCCGTCAGGATCGAACAGTCCGTCGGCCGCGCGGCGGATGGCGAGATCGTGGGCCGCCTGCGCCGGCTCGTCGCCGCCCGCAACTCCCTCAATGTAGGCGGCCCATGCCGGATTCGGCGTCGTGGCGCTGACGCGCAGATGGAGAAGCTGCCGCAGGATGGTCCACTCCATGGGCAGGTCCGCTAGGGGTACTCCCTGGATCTCGGCGACCTTGCGGGCGAACGCAACCTGAAGCTCGAAGAACTCCAGGGCGTATAGGAGGGCTGTGTAGGCATGCGGTCCGCTGTGTCTGGGCACGTGGGGCTTCAGTCTTACACGGAGCCGGATGCACCGCTGTCTGGCCGATGACTGAAGTCGGGCGTCTGCGACTGGGGCCGTGCAGACAGGACGCCACGTGGGTTCCAATCCATGGCGTAGGGCGCCATCCTATGGTCGCTTCCCTGCCAGCACCGACTATCCGCTAGCGGAGACCGACATGGCTGACGAACGCCCGGATTACACGTCGCGCGTACCGCATCACACGTTCTCCACGACGCTCGAAGCGCAGGAGGCGGAACTCGCGACGAATCCGCTCCTCAAGCGCATGAACGACGTCCGAGACGGCATGGCGGACGACCCACACCGCCCCATCTACCACTACGTAAACCCGGAAGGCGGCCTCAACGACCCGAACGGCCTCTGCTTCTGGCAGGACCGTTGGCACATGTTCTATCAGGCGTACCCGCCCGAGGACACACGGCAGCACTGGGGGCACTGCATCAGCGACGACCTGATCCACTGGCGCGACTTGCCGTACGCGATCTACCCAGACCCCGAGGAGTGCTGTTTCTCCGGCTCAGCGCTCGTCGAGGAGGATCGTGTCATCGCGATGTACCACGGCACGAAGGTCGGCAACATGGTGGCCACGTCGGACGACCCGTTGCTCCTGAACTGGGACAAGGTCACCGGTGAGGCGGTCATCCCCAGCAAGAGCGCGACGGGTTTCCCGCTGCCCTACAACGTGTTCGACCCGTGCATCTGGTCGAAGGACGGCGTCTACTACTCGCTGTCCGCGGGCGTGCAGCGCACCGGCCCCTCCGGCAAGCGAGTGCGCGCGAACTTCCTGCTGCGCTCGATGGACCTGGCCACCTGGGAATACGTCCACGAATTCGTCGAGGACGACCGATTCACACTCGTCGGCGATGACGGCGCGTGCCCCTACTTCTGGCCCATCGGCGATCGGCACATGCTGCTCTTCTTCAGCCACATGAGCGGCGGGCAGTACCTCCTCGGCGACTACGACACCGATCGCGACAAGTTCGTCGTCACCGCGCACGGGAACTTCAACCACGGCTCCGTCGGTCCCGCAGGCGTGCACGCGCCCTCGGCGACGCCGGACGCTGACGGGAGCATCATCGTCATCTTCAACATGAACCCAGCCATGCGCACCGAAGGCTGGAACCAAATCATGACGCTGCCGCGCAGGCTGACGCTGAGCGGCGACGAGGACATCCTCGTAGAGCCGGCCGGCGATGTCGAGTCGCTACGCGGCGAGCACCGGCGCGTGGAGTCCGTGGCGTTGCCGGCAAACCAGGAAGTCCTGCTCGACGACATCGGCGGGAACGCCGTCGAGATCGTCGCGGAGATCGATACGGGCAACGCGTCGGCTGTGGAACTCGACGTCCTGCGGTCGCCCGGCAAGGAGGAGGTCACGCGGATCATCTTCTACCGCAAGCGTGGCCTACGTAACCCCGAGAACGGGCAGCACTCCAGCCTCGTCACCATCGACTCGACGCACTCGTCATGCCTTCCAGACGCCCGATGCCGCGCGCCCGAGACTGCGCCCGTCCTCCTCGAAGACGACGAGCCGCTGAGTCTGCGCGTCTTCGTGGACAAGAGCGTTGTCGAGGTGTTCGTCAACGGCAAGCAGTGCCTCGGACTGCGTGTGTATCCTGGCCGCGACGACAGCGTGGGCGTGTCGCTTCGGTCGCAGGGGCGGGACGCGACGCTGACGTCGCTCGACGCGTGGCAGATGGCGGACATCTACGCGTAGGCGTCGCGGCGTGACCACGGGGAGTGGCGTTGGCATGGCACACGGAACGGGGTCGGTCGCCGGGATTCTGCTCGTCTTAATGTCGTCCCTCGCGGCAGCGGCGCACGCGTCCGAGATGCGGCCGCTGAGCGCGTGGCGCTACGATGACGCGAACGCCGCGCGGGCGACGTGGTCTCCGAGCGACACGTCGCCCGCGGCCGCTGTCGCCGCCGACGGCGCCCTCCTCCTGCGCGCCGACTTCTCGGACGGGTCGGAGCGCGTGTATTGGGATGCGGCCGTCATGTGGGATTTGGGGGCGTATGGTCGCTTCTCTCTCGGCTCTCGCGTCGAGGGCGCGGCGGCAGTGGGTCATCTCACCATTTACTTCCGCAGCGGCGGCGGCTGGTACGGCGCGTCATTCGCCGCGCACGACGGGTCGCGCACGGTCACGTTGCGAAAGACCGACTTCACCGTCGAGGGCTCGCCCGCGGGATGGGCGAGGATCGACGGCGTGCGGCTCGCCATCTGGGGCGGCGCTCCGCAGGCCGTCGAGGTGTCGTTCACGGACTTCAGGGCGTATTCGGACGACATCGTGGTCGTCCGCGGCGAACGGACGCGTCGCGTCAGCCGCTCGAATTGGTCCTCCGTCCAGCGATTCTCCTCGGGGATGGCGGACCTGCTCGCGGGGATCGGAGTTGCGTACGGCGCCGTCGCGGACGCGGACATCGAAGCCGGCGCACTCGGAGGGGCGAAGGTCGCCATCCTGCCGTACAACCCGGACACGTCTCCCGCGCAGGCGGCCGCGATCCAGCGCTTCATCGATGGCGGCGGGAGGCTCGTCGCGTGCTACGCCCTGCCCGCCGACCTCATGCAGACGCTTGGAATCGCGTCGTTGGAGTGGCGCCGCGCCGAGAGCCCCGGCGATCTGGATGCGATCGCGCTGGATACCGAGGCCGCGCCCGGCATGCCCGAATCGATGCGTCAGGGATCGTGGAACGCCCGAATCCCTACGCTCGAAGGAGCGATCGCGCTCGGCGAGTGGGCGGACGCCGAAGGCACGCGCTCAGGGCTGCCTGCGGTCACCCTCAACGGGCACGGCGCGTTCGTCGGCCATGTCCTCCTCCCCGCGGACATCCCGGCGAAACAGCAGTTCCTGTTGGCGTTGCTGGCGCATCTGGCGCCGGAGGGGCGTGCGGAACTCGCGTCGGCCTACCTGGATCGGGCGGGCGCGATTGCGGGACTCGACGGCCCCGCCGCAGTAGAGGCCTTCGTACAGACGAGCAAGTCCCGCATACCGTCCGAACGCTTGGAAGCCGCTCTCGCGCACGTGGGGACGGCCCGCGAGCGAATGCAGGACGGTAGGCAATCCGCGGACGAAGGAGATCACGACGCGGCGTTCGCCGCTGCCCGGGAGGCCATCGGCGCAATGCGCGACGGGCTGCTCCGAGGCGTGCCGTCCCGCGACGACGAATTCCGAGGCGTCTGGTGCCACTCCGCATTCGGTGTGGACGGGTGGACGTGGGACCAGGCGCTCGCACACCTCAAGGCGCAGGGCTTCACGGCCGTAGTGCCGAACATGCTGTGGGGCGGGCTGGCGTACTACCCAAGCGAGTACCTTCCTGTCGCGGCCGAAGTGGCGGAACGTGGTGACCAAATCGCCGCGTGTCTCGCGGCCGCGGAGCGTCACGGCATCGACGTTCACGTGTGGAAGGTGAACTGGGGGTTGCAGACGGCGCCCTCGGCGTTCATCGAGGAGATGCGCACGGCGGGTAGGCTGCAACGACACCGCGACGGGAGCGAACTCGAGTGGCTCTGCCCCTCCCATCCCGCGAACTTCGAGCTCGAAAAGAACTCGCTGCTGGAGGTCGTGCGGAACTACGCCGTGGACGGCATCCACTTCGACTACATCCGCTACCCGCACGGGTCGGCGTGCTACGACGACGGATGCCGGGAGCGCTTCCAGGCGGCCACGGGGCGCGAGATCGCCGCCTGGCCGGACGACGTCATCGACGGGCAGCACGCGGACGCCTTCGCCGATTGGCGACGCGAGCAGATAACGCGGCTCGTGCGAACCGTCAGCGCGGAGGCGCGCGAGCTGCGCCCGGGTCTGAAGATATCGGCGGCCGTGTTCCGGGACTATCCGAACTGCCGCCGGAGCGTGGGTCAGGACTGGGTCGACTGGGTCGAGCAGGGCTATCTCGACTTCGTCTGCCCCATGAACTACACCGACGACGAGGAGCAGTTCGCGATGTGGGTTGCCTCGCAGAGGGGATATGTCCAGGGCCGTGTGCCGCTCTATCCCGGCGTCGGCGCGTCGGCGCCGGGGTTGCTGCCGGAGCAGACGGCCATGCAGGTCCATCGCGCGCGTGAGCTGGGGTCCCCGGGCTTCATCGTCTTCAACTACGACCGGACGGTCGCGGACGAGCACCTGCCGGCCCTACGGCTGGGCGCGACGGCCGACGACGACTGGGAGCCGCACGAATGAGCGAGTTGCCGGAAGCGCGCCGCATCACGCCCAAGGGCAAGAACCACCTGTTCGGGTACTACGAGAAGACGCCGTGGGACGCCTCCGGCCGCTACGTCCTCGCGCTGGAGACGGAGCTGTACGACCGTATCCCAACGGTGGACGACCCGGCGGTCATCGGCCTCGTGGATCGGCATGATGATGACGCCTGGACGCCGATCGCGAAGACGCGCGCGTGGAACTGGCAGCAGGGGTGCATGGCGCAGTGGCTCCCCGGCGACGGCCGTCGCGTCATCTACAACGACTTCGACGGCGAGCGCCTTGTCTCAGTGATCCTCGACGTGGACAGCGGGGAGAGCAAGACGCTACCTCGACCGGTGTACGCCATCGCCCCTTGCGGCGCCACGGCGGTGACCCTGAACTTCTCGCGGTTCCTGTGGACGCGGCCGGTCTGTGGCTATGCGGGTGTCCCCGACCCGTGGCAGGGCCAGGCGCATCCGTCGGACGACGGCATCTACCGGGTGGACCTGGCGGCCGGAACGTCGGACCTGATCGTCTCGCTGGGGCAGATGGCGGAGTTCCGGCCGCGCGAGGGCATGGGCGACGCGAACCACTGGTTCAACCATCTCATGTTCAATACCGACGGCAGTCGGTTCATGTTCTTCCACCGCTGGGCCATCCCCGGAGAACGGTGGACCACGCGTCTCTACACCGCGAACGCGGATGGCTCGGACATACATCTCGTGGCCGACGACGACATGACGTCGCATTGCGACTGGCGTGACGAACGCCACATCCTCGCGTGGGCGCGGCAGCACGACATTGGCGCCCGATTCTACCTGTTCACCGACCGCAGCGACGAACGGTCGGTCGTCGGCGAAGGCGTGCTGCCCAGGGACGGGCACTGTACGTTCTCACCCGACCGTCGGTGGGTGCTGGCCGACTGCTACCCCAACCGTTCCGAGCCGTACCGCGTGGTCTACCTATACGACCCCGCCGGGAACCGGCGTGTAGATATCGCGCGCGTCTACTCGCCGCCGGAGCTCAAGTCCGAGATTCGTTGCGACCTGCATCCGCGGTGGAACCGGGACGGTACCGAAGTGTGCTTCGACTCGGCGCACGAAGGTGACCGGCAGATGTACGTGGTGGACGTGTCGAGGGTCGTCGTCGGCTAGCTCGGCGTCGCCGCGACCACACGGCGGGCCGGTCTAGTGCCCCGATCCGAGTGCGGATTCGAGCCGTCGCAGGAATGCCGCGGCGCGGACGATGGGCATACCCTCGTAGCTACCCAGGGCGAGCAGATGTCGGTCGCCGCTGACAACGAAGTCGGCGTTCGCCTCGACTGCGCAGGCCAACACCATGTTGTCGTCAGGGTCGTCGTCGACGACGACCACGTCGAGCAGGCCCGGCGTCATCACAGCGTGTCGCCTGAGGACCCGTACGAACATGGCGATGCCTTCATCGGTCAGACCATATCTCTCGACCAACCGCGGGCGTCGGATCACGTCCTCGATCTCCGCAAGCAGTGGTGGCGAGGCGGCCAGTTCGTACGTTCCGCTGCGCCACAGGCGCACAAGCCGATCCTGAACGCCCCCCGTGCGGATCAGGGCCCTGACGAACTGATTCGTGTCGAGGACGGCCCGCATACTTACGACTCCTCGGCGGTCGTCCAATGCGCGGTTACGGCCTCTTAGCCGCCCGCACGTCCTGGATCGACGCCTCGATGTCCGCATCCACCAGCTCGTCCGGGACGTGGGGCATCGTCGCGCGGATCCGCTCCAGCGCGTCGAAGTCCTCCTTGCGCTGCCTGACGAGCCGCTCGTAAAGCTCCATCGGGATGACGGCGGCCATAGGCTTCCCCGCCCGCTTGATGACGAACTCGTCGCTCCGGTAGTGGGCCCGGTCGAGCAGCTGACCGAGACGCTGGCGCGCTTCGATCGCCGTTATCTCTTGCTTCATCGGATGGTCCTCGCTGTGCGCATGATCCATATGACCGATATGGTCAGTATAGCCGCCAGCGGCGTGTGTGTCAGACCGGCATATCCTGGGGAGTCGCGGCCTCTTGCGCACGGTGTTACAGTAGGCGCCCGAGCACAGGAGGAGACGCGCGATGGCTACGACGACACAAGACTTGCCCGCCGCTCTTGGCGGCGCGCCAGTGTTCGTACAGACGGCCCGTGAGTCCGACACGCTGGATCGATGGCGCCAAATCACCGAGGAAGAGGCGCAGGTCGCGTACGACATGACGTTGCGCAACGAGCTCTCCGGCGGAACGCCGGTCGTTCGCGAGTTCGAGCAGATGTGGCGCGAACGGCACGACACGCGCTTCGCGATCACCGTCATCAACGGCACCGCGGCGTTGCACAGCGCGATGTTCGGGCTGGGTGTAGGGCCGGGCGACGAGGTCATCTGTCCGACCTACACCTGGATCTGCTCCGTGTCCCCGGCGCTCATGCTGATGGCGAAGCCGGTGTTCTGCGAGAGCGACCCTGAAACGCTCCTGATAGACCCGGACGACGTGCGCCGATGTATCACGCCTCGCACCAAGGCGATCCTCGCGGTGCACCTGTGGGGCAACGTGTGCGACATGGACGCGCTCATGGAAATCAGCCGCGATACGGGCGTGCCGGTCATCGAGGACTGCTCGCATGCGCACGGTGCGACCTACGGCGGGCGACCGTGTGGGAGCATCGGGCAGGTGGGCGCCTGGAGCTTGCAGGGCAGCAAGCCCGCGAGTGGCGGCGAGGGTGGCGTCGTCGCGACGAACGATGTCCAGGCATTCGAGCGCGCGTGCCTAATCGGCCAGGTGAACCGCGTCGCGGGACTCGACCTCGTGACTGACAACTACGAGCATCTCCAGCCGCTTGGACTGGGCATCAAGTTCCGTGCGCACCCGCTAGGCATCGGCATCGCGAGCGTGCAGATGAACAAGCTCGACGAGCTCAACGCGCGGCGCAGCGCGTACATCGAAGCTGTCGAGGCCGGACTCGGCGATCTCCCAGGCGTCGAGCCGATGGGCGTCTACCCGGGTGCCGAGCGCGGCGGCTTCTACGGGTTCTTTGTCCGCTATGACGCGGAGAAGGCGAACGGCCTCTCGACCGATCGGTTCATCGCCGCGCTGCGCGAGGAAGGGCTCGGAGCGCGCGGGAACGGGTACCCGCTCTTGCATAGGCTGCCGCTTTTCGCCGACGGGTTCGACATCTTCACGGAGGGACGCGGGCCGCTCTGCACGCCCGAGATGGGCGGGGACTACCAGGGCTACTCCGACGGCGACTTCCCGGTCACGGAGGCCGCGGTGTCGCGGCTCGTGTTCCTGCCGGTCCTCAGCGACCCTGTCGAGGACGCGCCACAACGGACTCTAGCCGCGCTGAGCAAGGTGCTGCGCCACTCAGAGGCGCTCGCGCGGACGGCCTGACTCCTCGCCGCTTCGTCGATCTAGAAGCGGAGGAACCGGCGCTTCCGCTGCTGGTGGCGGATGTACAGGTAGCCGAACAGCATCCCGCCCAGATGGGCGAAGTGCGCGATGCCCGTGCTGCCACCGAGCCCGCGGAACAGCTCGACCGCAACGTAGATGACGACGAACCACTTCGCCGGTATCGGAATGAAGATGGGGAACAGCACCAGCCGTCGGTTGGGGAACATCAGACCGTAGGCGAGCAACGCCCCCGCCACCGCCCCGCTCGCCCCTACCACCGGCACGGGCGGCTTCCCCAGCAGCATCGGCACGAGTATCTGTAGGACCGCCCCGCCGATCCCGCACAGGAAGTAGTACGTCGTGAAGTGCCGCGTCCCCCACCGCTCCTCGACCTCGACCCCGAACATCCACAGCATGAACATGTTGATGCCCACGTGGCCGATGCCGCCGTGGACGAACATGTACGTCACGAGTTGCCACGGCTTCAGCATCCCGTACGCCGCGGCCAGGTCCGGGTCAATGTTCGGCTGGAGCGGTAGCGCGCCGTGCCGAGGGTCGAAGAGCCACCAATACACGGGAGACATCACGCCGCGAGAGGCGAGGTACGTGGCTACCCAGTCGGCGGCGAACAGGCCGACGTTCGCGATAAGCAGGTACTTGATCGCCGTGGGGAGCATTCCGCGACGGCGGCGTAACCCGAAGCCGTCGCCGCCGTATCGGTTCTCCATGTCGCTGCTTCCCACCCGGTCGAGTTGCGCCGCGCCGCAGGGGAAGTATACCGTCATCGGCGGGGGAGTCCTAGGTGGCGCGTCCCGACATCGCGCGTCCGGCGTCCGCTGGCGGCCCGAGGATTCAGCGACGCCGATTCCAGGCGACTTCGGGCCGGATTAGGAGCAACGACATGCCACGCGAACTAGTCGCCATCGCGCCACGCACGCCCGTGCTGAGGCAATACGAGGAACCGCAGCTCGCGTCCGGCGAGATACGCGTGAGGAGCGACTTCTCGGCGCCCAAGCACGGCACCGAGCTCCGCGGGTACCGCGCGGACTCCAAGGACGACTCCGCGCCGTTCGATGGCAGGCGGCGCATGCATGTCGACGAGCCGAGGGAGGCACGATTCCCGCGCGCGCTTGGAAACATCGTCGTCGGCGCGGTGAGCGAAGTCGGGCGCGACGTTACGCGCTTCGTCGTCGGTGACCGCGTGTTCGCCCATCGCCCGATTCGCGAGACGCACGTCGGCCCGGCGGGAGCCTTCCACGCCGCGCCGCGGGGCATGTCGGCCGAGGCACTCGTCTACACCGACCCGGCGGGAGTCGCCCTTGCGGCCGTGCGCGAGAGCCATGTACGCGTGGGTGACCGCGTCGCAGTGATGGGCCTGGGCGCTATCGGGCAGATGGCCGCGCAGATCGCTCGCTTACAGGGGGCACGGTGGATCGCCGTCAGCGATCCCATCGCCCGCCGCCGCGAGCTGGCACTGACCCACGGCGCGGACATCGCCATCGACCCACTGGCCGAAGATGTCGGCGCCGTCATCAAGGACGCGACCGACGACACAGGCGTGGACGTGTCGCTGGAGACGAGCGGGAACTATGCCGCCCTCAACGACACGCTCCGCGCGACCGGATACGGTGGGATGGTGGTCTCGTCGGCCTACTACGCGGGCGACGCGCGCGCGCTCAGCCTCGAAGGCGAGTGGCACCGGAACCGGCTAACGATCGTGTCTATACGCGATCAGAGCGCCCCCATGCGCGACCATCCGCTGTGGGACCCCCTGCGCATCGCCATCGAGGGACACGCCCTGATGGCGGGCGGGCGCCTGCGGGTCGAGGGGCTGGTCCATCCGATAGTGTCCTTCGACGAGTGCGCCGAGGCGTATCGACAGATCGACGAGAATCCCGCCGAGAGCATCAAGCTGGGCATCCGGCACGCCAGTGGGTAGCCGCCCCGTCGCGGGGTGACCTACCCGGCCGGCGCTCGCCGCTCTGTTCGCTCGCCGGCCTCCGATCCACTCGGAGCCTAGCTGCCGCCGTCGTCCAGGTCGTGGCGGAAGGCGATCGTACGTGGAGCGTGGGGCGGGGTGTCTATCTCAATGTACGTGTGCCCGTCCGCATGCCAGTGGCGGACGGGCAGCCATGCCCGACCGTCCCAGATCTCGGCCCGTCGTGGCGCCGCGCGTTCGGTGAGGATGCCCGAGGCCTCCTCATCGCCGTGCCAGCAGGTCATGTAGTCGACGCCGTCGGCGACGGTCAGCACGTGCGCCGCGCCGAGAGCGGGATCACCTGCCGGACGAGCGTAGACGCCCGACTCGCGAGCCAGCGAGGCGCGGCGTCCGAGAGACTCCAGCGCCTTCGCCAGCGCCTCTCCCGCCGACGGTGATGTGCGCAGGCGGCGGTGGCCCAGAAGGCCCTCCAACGCCGGCGACGGCTGCCCCCCGACGACATGCGGCAGCGGCTCGATGGCGAGAGCTACGCCGCCGTCGCGCACATACCGAGTGAACCTGTCGAGTGACCGGCGCGTAAGAGCGCGCATAGGCGCCATCACGACAGCGGCGAATGCGCTCAGCCCGCCCGGGCTTTCCAGCGCGCCCTCGTCCACGACCGCGTACGGGATGCCGCGATGCACGAACTCCTGCGCGACCCTCGCCACGACGGCGTCCGCGTCGACAGACGGGGCGTCCCAGGCATGCGCCCACGCGTCGTGTCGAGCGCGGACGATCGCCACGCGCGCGGGCATCGCGTCGGCCCGCGGCACGTGCGCCGCGGGATGCTGCTCCGTCGCGAGGACGTCGAACCCGAAGCCGTGAAGCGCGGTCGACACGCGGGCATCGGGGCCACGGTACACGACGCCGCGTCCCGCGTGCGGCATCAGCTCCGCGACATCCAGGGCCGACTTGCCGCCGAGAAGGCCGTCCCATGTGATCTGCGACGCGTCCAGGAACGGGACGGCGCCGGTCTCCGCGATCTGCGCAGGCGAGAGGTACCATGGCCGACGCTTCGCCGACGGCAGCGCCACGGCCAGGGCGCCATCGCCCAGCGCCGCGACGCACGCCCGCAGATTGGTTGCCGCCTGGCGCCGCAGACGCGCGAACACGTCCACGCGAACGGACGCGGCGGGCTGGCCGGAGACGAACGCCCAGCCTACGCTGTCTTCTGGGCCGGCAGCAGCCGTGTCCCCGTCGAGCGTCGGGTCGGGGATGGCGCCGTCGTCCGGGTCGTACCGTGGCATCCAGTCGGCGAGGAGGAGTACCCCGTGTACGTCGGCCGCGTCTCGTGTCTGGGAGGCGAGACCGCGGGCCAGGTCGCGCGTCCACCAACTCGGAAGCGGCGCGCGCTCTCGCGCCAACTGCAGGGCGTCACGTCCCCTGAGCCGACGCGCCGCCTCCTCGATGTCGCCCGAGACGGCCGCCGTGATGTCGTACAGGTCAGCTTGGTGGTGCTCGTCGCCGCGGAGCAGGATGGCGACGAGCTCGCTTCCGTCGCGCGTGAGACACAGATCGCGCAGTACGTCGCGCGTCTCGGGCGTGCGCGAGCCCGACAGACGCGCCCTGTTGGCGCGCAACGACCACGTCTCGTGAAGCGGAACGCGCAGGGCGAACTCCCGCGCCGCCACGATGGTCCATCGCTTGCCTCGGGAGTCCACGCGTACAGGGTAGGGCGTCATGGCTGCGTCAGCCGCCCCACGTTGGGCGCGCGAATTCAGGCGGGATGCCTCCCGCGCGGGCGAACAGCCACAGTCGAGCGACCCAGACGAGCATGAAGATGGACGCGACTGGGACGAGGGCCGCCAGCGCGAACGCAGGCGATATCGACCGGACGGGCCGATACGCCGCGAGCACGCCGTACGCCCACACGCCGACCATCAGGGCGAGCGTCGGCAGGGCGAGCGGGTGGTAGCGCCAGCTAGTCGTCAGGCGGCCATGTAGGAGCTCACCCAATCCGCGGGTCATTCCGCAGCCGGGACACGGGACGCCACCCACGATGCGTAGCGCGCACGTCACGGGGCCGGCGCCCGCGAAGGGGGCATAGACCCGCACGCCTGCCAGCAGAATCGGCAACCACGCGATCGCCGCGACGGCAATCAGCCCGCGCGACCTGAGCGTCGAAGAACCTGTGTCATGCGGCACTGGACGACTCCGGTGTGCGGCCCGGCCTGGATCGACGTCACGAGTGTGCGACGCGCGCGACACGGCGTCGATCAGGGCTATGCTACAATAGTCTCGTCGTTCCTGCCCATGGCGCGCTTATTGCGTCCTCCCTGCGGCGATGACGAGCCGGACCTCCGAGGACGAAGGGCAACCGCGTATGCCGAGGCAGGATCGCGACGAAGTAACTCTGGTCGATGCGGCGCGCGAGATGGGAATCTCCCGGGCCGCGCTCTACGGACGCGTCCTTCGGGCGCGGAAGCGCGGCGAGTCGGTTCCGTTCCGCAAGGGCAATCGAGGCGGCCGACTGGTGGCGACGCGCACGTCGCTGGCCGCGTGGGCCGCGCAGTGGATCACTGCCACCCCGGCTCCCGCGGCCGCGCCTGAGACGGCCCCGCCGGAACCCCCTATGGCACAGGAAGACACGACCATCAAGATCCCTTCAAGTTCGTCTGGAGGCGCCGTAGGCGACCCGTTGGCGACATCGGCCGAGGCCGCTGCGGCGCCCGCGTCGAGAGAGCCGATTCCCACGGTGGGCGCGCCCGTGATCGACGAACTGCCATCGAGCTACATGGAGAACCGCGTCACCACGCTGCTCCACGGCCCCGACCGCATCGCGGTCTACTGGGACGTGCGCCCCGAGACGGCGAACGCGCATATGGGCGGCCCCTGGGGTATTCTCGTGCGAACGGCCGGCGGCGACACGCTGATTGAGATTGAGCACGGCGCTCGGAATTGGTACATCGACACGCCGGGCATCGGCCTGGCCCACGAAATCGAGTTCGGCCCCATTGTGGACGGTTCCGTCCGGCCCATCGCCCACACTGGAGTCGTCCCCGAATCGCCTACAGCGGACGAGATCACCTGGGGCGCTGCGGGGACCGATATGCGCTGGGGTCGCCAGGATACGGTCACTGGCACGTCGCTCGTCTCCGAGTCGGCGTCCTCCGCGGCTCCGGCTGATGTCGCGCACGTGAACGCGGAAGTACTGCGTCGCGCGTCCTCCGCGGCGGGCAGGTCGGGTTCGTCGGGCGACCTGAGCAGCCCCGGGCTTTCTCGCTCCGGCGCGTAGCGGCAGGCGCCTCCACGTCCGCAGATCGCCCGGCGCGGCTCCGGCGCTCGGCGCAAGGTTGCGAGTTCACCCATGCACACGACCGCGACACCGCAGGGGTATTTCGCCCTCGTTCTGCACGCGCACCTGCCGTTTGTGCGCCATCCCGAGCTTCCCCGGTTCATGGAGGAGGACTGGCTCTTCGAGGCCATCACCGAGACGTACCTGCCCCTGCTCGACACGTTCGAGGGACTGGAACGGGACGGCGTCGACTTCCGCGTGACGATGTCGCTCACTCCCCCACTCGTCGACATGCTCACCGACGAACTGCTGCAGGAACGGTACGAGACGTACCTGGACGACCGGATCGCCCTGGCCTCCCAAGAGATTGCGCGTCTGCGCGGGTCCCGCGAGCTGTACCCGCTGGCGGAGATGTACTACAGGATCTTCACCCGCTCGCGTCATCGGTTTACGCATGGCTACGACCGCAATCTCATCCAGGCGTTCCGACGGTTGCAGGACCGCGGCTCGCTAGAGATCATCACCTGCGGCGCTACGCACGGGTTCCTGCCGCTGCTCAAGGACCGGGTGGTTCAGCGCGCGCAGATCGAGGTGGCCGTCCAGCAGTATGAAGAGCAGTTCGGACGTGGCCCCGAGGGCATCTGGCTCCCCGAGTGCGCATACGTGCCTGGCGTCGAAGAGCTACTCGCCCCGTTCGGCATCAGATACTTCCTGCTCGAGAACCACGGCATTCTAGACGCCGAACCCCGGCCGGTGCGTGGCGTTTACGCGCCACTGCTGACCACGTCCGGGGTCGCCGCGTTCGGGCGAGACACCGAGTCCGCGCATCAGGTGTGGAGCCGCGACTCTGGATATCCCGGCGACTACAACTACCGCGAGTTCTACCGTGATGTCGGGTTCGACCTGCCGCAGGAGGACGTGGCGCAGTACCTCCACAGCCCGGACATTCGGCATATGTTGGGGATGAAGTACTATCGCATCACGGGCGACACGCACGACAAGGCGACGTACCATCCGGGATGGGCCCGCGATCGCGCGGCGGAGCACGCTGGCGACTTCCTCGACAAGCGCCGGGAGCAGGCCGCCCGACTCGCGGACTTGATGGATCGACCACCCATCGTCGTTTCGCCGTACGACGCCGAGTTGTTCGGCCACTGGTGGTACGAGGGGCCGCAGTTCCTGGACTTCCTGTTCCGCAAGATGCGTCACGATCAGGACGCCGTGGCGCCAATCACGCCGGGCGAATACCTCCGACGCCACCCGGTCAACCAGGTCGCGACCCCCGCGATGTCGAGTTGGGGCGCCAACGGCACGTTCGAAGTGTGGCTCAACGGCACGAACGACTGGGTCTACCCGCATCTCCACAAAGCGGGCGAGCGGATGCGCGAGCTGGCAAGCCGCCATGACGGAGCCGGCGGCATGCGCCGACGCGCGCTCAATCAGGCGGCCCGAGAGTTGCTCCTGGCTCAGAGCAGCGACTGGGCGTTCATCATGACCATGGGGACGACAGTGCGCTACGCGGTGCAGCGCACGAAGAGCCACCTCGCGAGGTTCACGAAGCTGTACGAGGACATCACGTCCGACACGACGGACGTTGCGTGGCTCGAGGAGATCGAAGCGCGCGACACCATCTTCCCGCGGCTGCAATACGAAGTGTACCGGGACAGGTGAACGCCGTCGCGAGTTGAAGGGCCGTGGGGGCCCATGCTAATCTGGCCCGTCCGTCGATAGAACCGGCCAAGGGGAAGAAGGTCACGACGCCAATGGCAATCTCTCGGATATTCATCGTCCACCAGACGTACACCCGGATCGGGTATACCGACTACCAGGATCTCGTCTTCGAGTCCCATGGGCATACGCTGAGCGAGGTGGCTGCGGCGTGCCACAAGACGCGCACGTACCCTGTCGCGGCCCAGTTCCGTTGGACATGCGATACGACAGGCCCGCTCCAGTACTGGCTCGCCGACGCCGACCCGGATGAAATCGAATCGTTCGTCAAGGCGACGCAATCCGGCGGGGTCGAGGTCACCGCCCTGCCGTTCCACATGACGCCGATGCCGTCTCAAGCCGCGCTCATCCGCTACATCGAGAGCGTCCGGCAGCTCCGCCAGTTGGGCATCCCCATCACGACCGCGATGGGCGTCGGCGTGAACGGCATGTCCGCCGGCATCATCGACCCGCTGAGCCAAAGCGGCGTCTCGGCCCTGATGATGGCCATCGACGATCGCAGGGGTGGCGCGCCGTTCTCGAGGCCGGGTTCGTTCTGGTGGGAGTCCGCCGCCGGGAACCGCATCCTCGTGTGGAACGGCCTGCCGCTGGATGTCGCCCGGACGCACGGCGTCGGCGATTCGATTGAGACGGCGCGCGAGTCGCTCTCGGGATACCTCGCGGACCTTGCTGAGGGCGGATACCCGTACGACTTCGTCGTCTTCCAGACGACCGCCGGCGGCGAGGGAGTGAACACAGGCATCGACAAGAGCCTCTGCGGATTCGTGCGAGACTGGAACAAGACCGCCGACGAGGACGAGGCGAAGATGGCGTTGGCGACGCCACGAACCGTCTTCGAGCATCTCGCGACCACATACGGACCCGACTTGCCGGTGCGGCAAGGCGAGTGGGCCGACTGGTGGGCCGACGGCGTTGCATCCTCGGCGTACGAGACGCGCCTGCACCGCGCTACCCACGCAGCCACACGCGACGCGGAGCACATCGCGGCGTGCGCCGCGCGCGTGGCCGAAGGCGACGAACCGACGGGCGCCGACGTGGACGCCGCCGAGACCTACTGGCACACGGCGCTGTACGACGAGCACACGTGGGGCGCCGAGGACAGCGTCAGCGCGCCGTACTCCGCGACCTCCCAGGCCCAATGGAATGCGAAGGCCGGGTACGCCTACCGGGCGGCGACCTTGAGTCGCGAGCTCCTGCACGGCGCGTGCGACGACCTCATCGACATGGTCGGGGCGAAGGAAGACGGCGTCATCGTCTACAACCCCACGCCCTGGCCGCGCGACGCGTTCGTCTTCTCCCCGGCGAGCGACGTGGACACGTCCAAGGGGCTCGCCGACCCGGAAACGAACGAACCGACGCCCAAGTGGGTCACCGACCACGGCATCTCCTTCGTCGCGCCGAACCTTCCGCCGCTGGGCTACAAGGTGTTCGCGTGGACGGACACGGAGTCTTTCCCGGAATCCGTCCTGAACACCGAAGACACCGCGATCGAGAATCGCTTCTACCGCGTCGCAGTGGATCCACGCACGGGGTTGGTCCAGAGCTGGTACGACAAGGAACTGCGTCAGGAGTTGCTCGACGAGCGGGGCTCCTACGGCCTGGGTCAGCTCGTCCACGAACGCATCGACCACGACGGCGGACGGGCGGCCCTGTTCAACGGGTCCGCGCGCGGGAAGCAGCGCCGGGGCACGCCCCTGACGCGCACGAGCGCGATCTGCACGCGCGTGCGGAGCGGCCGTCAGTCGCCGTTGGCGGCCGGTCTCATCTCTGAGTTCACCGCCCCCGGATGCCGCGCGATCACCCAGGAGGTGGTCCTCTACGAGCACCAGAAATGGGTCGACCTGTTCGTCACCGTGGACAAACTGCCGGTGACCGATCCAGAATCGCTCTACGTGGCGTTCCCGTTCAACGTGCCGCGTTCCGTCACGCGCTACGACTCGCCCGCGGGGATAACCCAGGTCGACCGGGACCTACTCGAGGGCACGTGTCGCGACTGGCTCGTGGCGCAGAATTGGGTCGATTTCTCCAACGACCGCTTCGGCGTCACCATTGCTACGCCGGATGCGCCCCTCGTGCAGTTGGGCCGCATCAACACGGGGCGCTGGCAGACGCGTTTCGCGCCGCGCAGCGCCACGGCCCTGTCCTGGATCATGAACAACTACTGGCACACGAACTATCGCGCCCAGCAGTCAGGGGAGACCACCTTCCAGTACCGCCTCACCAGTCGTCAGGGAGGGTTCGATCCCGTCGCGGCGTGGCGCTTCGGCGCGGAGACGGCACACCCGGCCATTGTCGAGGCCACCACGGCCAATCCGCAGGGCGCGCTGCCAGGCGACATGCACTCGTGCCTGCGGGTCGAGCCGGACCATGTCGTCATCAGCGCACTGCGGACGAACGACGACGGGGCCGGCGCTGTCGCCCATCTCCGAGAGATCGCCGGGGTGGATACGGTGGTTCGCATTACACCCGCGTCGGCCGCGACCGCAGCGCGCGTCACACCCATCGGCGAGGGCGTCGAGAACGGAGCGTTGCCGACCCTGGATGGATCGGTGATCTCCCATATCCCTGCGCATGGCCTCCTGACGGTACTGCTCTCGTAACGGCGACGCATCAGTAGCGGATACGTTGACGGCGGCCGCAATCCGATGCGGCCGCCGTCTTCGTCTCCGACGCTTACCCGCGCG
>NYZG01000106.1 GCA_002687025.1 Candidatus Poribacteria bacterium | reverse complement strand
CTGCGTTCGCGTGGAAGTCCAGCAAAGCCCACTTCACACTGCCATCCAACCACCTGCCTAACGTCGACGCCTGGAGCGTCACTTCGGCGCCCGCGGGATCGCGCAGGCGCAGGTGGTCGGATGTGCCAAGGGCGCCCTCGGGAAACGGGACGCCGTGTGTGACCGGCACGGATGGATAGGCGGCCGTCCCCTCGTTCGTCACTGTGAGCGGCACGCGGGCCGAGAGGACGCTTCCCGCAGGCGCAGCAGCAGGACGTGTCGAGAACGTGCTGACTTCGCTGTGCGCGGTCGCCCCGTCGATGTCCGTCGCTACGACGCGGTACCGGTAGGCCCCGTCCGTCGCGAGCCTACGGAGCACGACCCGGTGGTTCATACCGAGTTCGTCCTCCTCGGCGGGCGCCTGCCCGTTGGAGCCATCGCGCCAATACTCCACCCGACACCGCGCATCGCGGGTCGTCGTCCAGGTGACGCGGCCGTCGACCGACGCCGCCGAGGCCGATTCTTCCACGGCCTCCGCGTGCAGGTGGTGGATCTCGAACGGTCGCTCCGTCGCCTCCGGGAGTTCCGTCAGGAAAGCGACGCGCTCGATGCGGTACAGACCGGCAGTCTCGGGCGTAACAAGGCGCACGCGTTCGCCGCCTTCGAATCGCCGCGGCTCGGACAGCGTGAAGAGGCGTTCGCGACGATTGTTAGCGCCTGCGACCGCCGTTGCCACCAGGACGCCATCGATCTCCACGTCCACGCGTTCCGCGCCCCTGGCATCGTCGTATAGCACGAAGCCGACGTACCGATCGCCGCAAGCGGGCGCCAGCAGCGAGATCGACCCACCGGCCTCGGTCCGCGTGACGGATCGCTGCCGGTATTCGCTACGCGTGTCGTCGACGAACCCGTCGAGCTCCAGGTCGCTCGCGTCGAGGACCACCGCGTCCGGCCGACTCAATGCGGCGTCTATCGACTGCAGTCCCCACGTCGTGTGCACGCGCATGCCGTTCCTCCCTGCGTGGCCGCAGCGTAGCGGAAGGCTGCCATCATGCCCGACTAGCGCAGGCTCAGCAATGCTCACGGAGCGAGCCCTGGCAGGCTCCGCTACCGGTCGCCCAGCGCCGAGAGAGATCACGACTCACAGCGCATCCGTCGGCACGATGTAGCGCGGAGGCCTCCGCCATGCTATCTCTGGGCCACCAGGAGGACACACGATGAACCACGTTTCGCGGAGCAACGTCGAGTGGCGCGGTTACACGTCGCCGAAGGGCGGATTCGAGGCCGCCGGCATGGACTACGCAAGGCCGATGAAGGCGCGCGAGTCCGGCCATCCCTTCGAGGTCATATTCCTACGGATCCCGCCGGGTCAACGCCCCTGGCCCTACCACTCCCATGCGGCTCAGTGGGAGTTCTATTACGTCATGGAGGGCTCGGGCGAGATGCGTCTCGAGGACGGGCCCGTCGCGATCGAGAAGGGCGACGCCATGATGTGTCCGCCGGACGAGGCGCACCAGCTCCACAACACCGGCGAAGACGATCTGGTCGTGCAGATCATCGCGGACAACCCGCCTGCCGATTACTGCAACTACCCAGACTCCGGGAAGTGGGCAGCCGCCGGCAAGGTGTTTCGCATGCAGGAGACGGTGTATTACGACGGCGAGGAATAGGATGGACGAATACACCGGCAATATCGGGGTGTATCGGTTCGATAGGGAGGATGGACGGACGCAGGCGTTCTCGGCGAAGGTGTCCGACCATTACCCGGTGTTCGCGGTGTTCTCCGTGGCGCCGTAGGACTCACCGGGCATGGCTGAGGGCGACGCGTGGCGCACACCCGGGAGCTACATCAGACAGACTCCGAGGCGTGGCGCGGCAGCATGGCGCCTGGATCGTCGTGGCCCTGCTAGAGGGGTCGTCTACTGACCCGTCACGAGGGCGTACACGCCGTACCCTGCGAGACCCAGGAGAACGAACGCGAGGCGGGCGTAGAAGGTCTCTCTCCGCCTCTGCTGTCTGTTGGCCGCAGCCCGCTCTGTCATCCACTTCCGTTGTTCCAGACGGTAGGCCTCCTCGGCGTTCTCTGGATAGTAGTCCGTTGGCTCCAGGGCGTTATAGGCATAGACCTTGAACTGATTCGCGTAGTAGTGGCGCCACGTCGGCAGTTCATTGTTGTCCAGTGGCGGTCGCTCAACGGAAGACGGAGTGCTGGCAGCGGGCGATACGGGAGCGCGCGCCACGCATCCGCTGAGTACGAGCGGCCCCAGGAGCAACAGGACGATATGGCGCCTGACGATAGGGCGGGCCGGGCTGTACATTGCTCCTCCAGACGGGTCATCGCTCAGAAGGGCCTGGAACCCCGAGAAACAGGGCGGGATCTCTGATGCAGGCAGTTCGCGTCTCCGCGGTCTAGTCACCCGTCACGAGCGCATACACCCCGTATCCCGCGAGGCCCAGCAGGATGACGCCCAAAACGCCGTAGAATGGCTCCTCCAGCTCGCGATTGGCCGCGGCGACCTGTTGCATTGTCCACTGCTGCATTTCCAGCCGGTAGGCTTCTCTGGCGTTCACCGGATAGAGGTCGGTTGGCTCGACGGCGTCCGCAGCGTGGACGCTGAACTGATCCTCGTAGTAGTCTCGCCAGGCGGCCAAGTCGTCGTTGTCCAGCAGAGGCTGCTCTACCGTGGGCGGCTCATGGGGCGCCTGCGCAGGTGGAGCGTGCGCCACGCACCCACTGACCACGATCGACGCCAGGAGCAGCAGGGCCGCGGGAACTCGCGCCCCAGGCCCATGAAGGGTAGACATCGGTCCTCCAGCCAACAGCGTGACACTATGCCGTCTCCGCATCGCCGGGATGCGCTGCCCGCTGTCGGAGCGCAGGCTGAGACGCGACCGCCTATGGCGACTTCCGAGCATCCGGCTATCTCGCGGTCTGTCGAGGTTCCCACGCCTCGCCCGCGGCAGCCGCCTGCTTCTCCAGCTCCGTGTGCCAACCAGCGACCTTGCCCGACTTGATCTGGCGAATGTCGAACGGGGCGTAGCGGTCCTCCAGGGTGTCGCCGAGTTTCTGCCTTGCCGACCACCGGTCCCATGTGGTCTTCATCCACTCGTGCGGCAGAGCCTCGCGCACGGCTGGGTCGAGCTGCCAGGCGTGACGGGCGTCGGAAACCTCCGGCTCCTTGTCGGAGGGGCCGCCCCACTTCGACCAGCCGATGGCCAGGCTATTGCGCTCGCGCTCGGGCACGGTGTGGCCCGTGTGGATGTTCATGCCGACCCGGATGAGGGCCTGGCCGGCCTTTAGCCGCACAGCGGTCTGCCCGGGGAGAGGGCTTTCACCATCCCAACTCGGTGTGTGCGGCACTCCCGCGTCTTTCATGTTCTGTGGCAGAAGTACGTCGTGTTCGAGGGGCGTACGCCAGCGGTTGTGGCTACCGGGGATCACCTCATGGCACTCGTCGTCCACCAGCGCCAGGAAGATGCTGGCCCCGTTCCGCTCGTGTACCTGCTTGCGGTTCCTCTCGACGATCTCCTCCCACCGCTCCCGTTCCACTTCTTCCGAGTACGCCTCGGGGCCGTCGTTGCGTACCTCCTGCGCCCGGTACGGCTCGCCGGTTCCCCACCAGGTCCCATCTCGGTGCCAGCTCAGGGCGTTCTCTTTCTTGCGCGGGTTGCACCACAGCAGCAGCCCGCTATAGCTCAGATCTTCAGGGGTGACGCCGCCGCACCAACTGCTGACGAAGCTGAGGAACTCGTCGGACCCGTGGAACTCGGCGAAGCTCGGCTCCTTCCACGCCGGATGCACGAGGCCGCGGATCGCCCACGGTTCCTCGTCTCCGGTGCGGTGCACGTATCCCTTGGAGCCGTCGAGCACGTCGTAGACGTTGTCGGGCGCGAACGCCTCGGTAACCCGTCGCCCTGCGTCGCGGAGTGGCTCGATCCAGCGGCTGCCGACGAAGTCGTCGATGATGACGACGCTGTGCTCGTCGAGGAAGGCAACCCGCTCTTCCGTGGCGCCGCGGCCAGACAGCTCCGGCAGCGCGTCGAAGAAGGCGGGGGCGCGATATGTCTGGCTCATGTTGGCGTCTCTTTCGGGTCTTCGCTTCGGGCGTGGGACCGAATCCCGTCAACTGCGCAGGCATCCCGCGAGCCCGGTTGCGCCCGCCAGGCAGAATCGCCCGCGCGTCACCGTAATGTGGAAGTCGGTCCGCGCGGGATGGACGCCGGAAGCGGCCATCCAGAAGCTCCTTATCCTACTCGGCGGGAATGCCTGAGTCGGATCGATTGTGGCAAACGCTGGGGAGGCGCACAAGCGATGCCACGACATGGCTGCCAACCATGCGAAGCCGCCGACAGCCACGAGCGCAACGCCTCCGACGTCGAGGAAATCCGTTGTGAGGCCCTCCTCCTGCTGATATGGTGCTCGCAGAGACCCTCAGCCGACGTTGGGCGAGATCCCCCTGCCGCCACTCCAAGGAGGCCCCGAAATGAAGTCCCACCGTACGCTCTGCCTGAGCGCCGCCGCTTGCGTCCTCGCGCTAATCGCGTTCGCCTTCACGCAACCTGGCACACACGCGCGCGCCGACGAGAACACCGATGCGACCATCGTCAACGGAGTGGATGTCACGGTCCTGAGTGGATTGGTGGACGCCCTTGAGGCGTTCCCCCAGGGCGGGTTCGTGACCTTCTTCTCCGACACCGAGTGGCAGCACGGCATGCGCAGCTTCACCTCCTTCACCGGGTACCGCATCCACGGACAAATGCATCACCAGAACGAGCGTCAGTTCGTCCTCCTGGGTGATGCGGCCGCCGAACTCGGCGGGACCGACGCCGCGCCGGCAGCCGTCGAGGAACTGATGTACGCGATGGGCACATGCATCACGGCCATGGCCAATGTCAACGCGGCGTTCATGGGTGTCCGCCTAACACAGTTCGAGGTCGCCCTCGAATGCGACATCAAGATGCACGGCCTGTTCGGGCTGAATCCAGAGGTGCGCCCGGGAATTATTGACGGCCGCGCGACGATCACCATTGCCGGCGATGCCGACGAAGACACGCTGACGAAGATCGCGATGGCGGGGTACGACTTCTCGCCCGTGTCCGATTCCGTGCGCAACGGCGTCAAAATGACCCCCAAGATCGTCGTCAGATAGCCCGGCAGTAGCCGCCCGACACCCCGTCAGTAGGTGTGTGAATCCTTACGACACCCGCCACAGACCCATGGGGCGCCCATGCCGATGCCAACCCACACGCGCGCGCTGACCCTCCTGGCTGTCCTGCTGGCGGCGAACGCAAGGCACGCGCGCGCCGCGGACTGGCCCGGATGGCGAGGGCCGACAACAGACATGGTGGCTCGACATGTCGATGCGTTCGAGCCGGGTGACGACGTCGCATTCGAGGTGTCCTGGCAAGTCCCTCTGGGCTCGGGCTATTCGAGCATATCCATCGCACACGGACTCGCCGCCACGACGTTCGCCGACGGCGCGGACGATGTCGTGATTGCCCTCGACGCCGCCACCGGCGACGAGCTGTGGCGACATCCCATCGACTCCACGTACATCGGTCACGACGGCTCGCGGACAGGTCCAATCTCCACGCCGCATGTCACCGAAGACCTGGTCTACGCCTTGAGTCCCAGGGGTCGACTGGTCGCCGTCGAGACGGCGAGCGGCGACGAGGCGTGGACGCGGGATATCGTCACGGACGACGGGGCCCGCGCGCCGTTCTACGGCTTTGCGACATCGCCCCTTGTCGTTGACGACGCGCTGCTCCTCCAGATCGGCGCGGGTGGTGGGAAGGCCGTCGCCGGATTCGACCGACACACGGGAGAGCCGCTCTGGTACGCCGGCGACGGCGGGGTCCAATACCAGTCGCCTTCTCTGATGCGCATAGGCGGCGAGACGCAGCTCGTCTTTGCCACCAATGAGAATGTGGCTGGCGTCCGGCCGTCAACCGGCGAGCTGCTGTGGTCGGTGGCCCATGGTGGCGGCGGCGGCGACGTGGGCGCCGGGTCGATCAACCCACTCGCCGTCGACTCGGGCAAGCTGTTCCTCACCCACAAGGGGTCGCGTTCCATCCTGCTGGACCTGCACGCGGCCGACGGGCGGGCGGCTCCCGAGAAGGTCTGGGAGTCGAAGTTCATCAGGTCTTCTTACAGTGTCCCGGTGTACCACGACGGGTATCTGTACAGCTACAGTGGCTCCATCCTCGCGTGTGTCGATGCGGCCACGGGTGATGCCATGTGGAGGTCACGGCCGCCCGGCCCCGGGTTCCCAATCGTGGTCAACGGACGCCTGGTAATCGCCACGCAGAAGGGCGGTCTGCATCTCGCCCGCGCCGCGCCAGAGGGGTACGCGGAACTCGCGGAACTCGCGCTCTTTGACGAGCTCATCTGGGCGCCGCCGAGTTTCGCCGACGGAGCCGTCTTCGTGCGTAGTATGGGTGAAATCGCGCGCGTGGAGGTCGTGGCTAGGGCGTCACAGCCCGAGGCCGTGGCGGCAGGCGCGTCGGATTCCGGCTTCCGTCGTTTCCTCCACGAGGCGCGTGATGCGGCCGACAAGGGGGCAGTCGTGGACCGCTTCATGGCGGAACGCACGGAGTTCCCTGTCATCGAGGACGACGGTACGGTGTGGTTTGTCTACCGAGGCGCGGCCGAACAAGATGTCGCCATCGCCGGTGACTTCCTAGGGAACCGGCGAGCCGAACCGATGCTACGGATCGAGGGCACTGACCTCTACTACTACGCAGCGGCGGTCGAGCCTGAGTCGCGGCTGAATTACCGGTTCGTCGTAGACTTCGACACGGACGTTCTCGACCCTCTCAACCCGCGCTCCGTGCCGCTGACGATGCGGCTATACGACGATCACGGTGGCGAATCGTCGTGGTTCGCGATGCCCGCCTGGCGTCCTGCGACGCACCTCACCGACAACGCTGGACAGCCGCGCGGCCGCGTTGAAACCACAGAGATTCCCACGAGCGACGGTGGAGCGCGAACCGTCGACGTGTACGTGCCTCCGGGTTACGACGACTCCACGGCGCGGTATCCCGTCGCGTACGTGCACTGGGGCGATCCCGCGCGGCGGCTGGGCCAGATGACGAGATCGCTGGACAACCTCATCGGCGACACGGTGCGTCCGGTGATCGTCGTGTTCGTGCATCGGCAGGGAGGCGGCTTCAACGAGCTTGTCTGGGGTGGCCGCGCGCGGTATGTCCGTTCCGTCGCGGAGGAAGTACTCCCCACGATCGAGGAGCGCTACCGCACGGCGGCCGGGAGGCGCGCCCGAGCGTCGGTCGGCTATGGGTTCGGAGGGTTGGCTGCCTTGGACGTGGCGTTCTCTTACCCCGAGCTGTTCGGGAAGGTCGCGGCTCAGTCCCCGATGCGAGAGACTGTCCATGAGAACGAGGTACGCGCCCGCGTCACGACGGCTGCGGCGCGCCCGTTCGACATATGGCTAGGGTGGGGCAAGTACGGCGCGCGATCCACCCTGGAGGGGTGGAGCCTCGTGGAGTGGAACGACGCTCTCCGCGCGTTCTTCGAGGAACGCGGTTACGCCCTCACCGGTGGCCAGGTCGACCAAGGCCCCGGCTGGGAGAGCTGGCGGCAACGCAACGACGAGGTGTTCGAGGCCCTATTCCCCATGCCGTGATCCGGGCTGCCGCCCGCTGGCGATCCCGAGGCGCTGTCCTTCCAGCACCGATCATGACGCGGCAAGTTCGCGAGGCGTATGACCCAGGCTCGACGGGGGATCGACGCGCCCGCCGCGGCGATTACAGCTCCCTGCTGATTAGGAACCCAATGGAACCGTACCGCGAAGCGCTAACCGACACGAAGTACGGTTCGCTCTGGCTCGACCAGGATGACCGTCCCGAACCCCTTGCTCCCTTGACCAAGGATGAGAATTGCCAACTGCTCATCGTAGGTGGCGGCTTCACAGGGCTATGGGCGGCCCTTCAGGCCAAAGAACGCATGCCCGACTGCGACATCATCCTGATCGAATCGACGGCCATCGGCGACGGCGCCTCCGGGCGCAACGGCGGCATGCTGCACGCGTCCCTCACCCACGGCGCGAACAACGCCGACCATCATTTCCCCGGAGAAAAAGACCGCATCGGACAACTGGGCCGGCGCAATCTGAAGGAACTCCTCGAGAGCCTGGAGCGGTACGGCATCGACGCGCGCTATGAAAACGTGGGCAGCATGACCGTCGCGACCGACGAGAGTCAGGTCGCCTCGTTGCGCGGAGCCTACACCAGGCGAAAAGCTGCCGGAGCCGACGTCGTCTGGTTCGATCAGGATGAGATTCAGCAAGCGGTGAACTCGCCAACCTATCAAGCTGGGCTCTGGTCTCGCGGAGGGCAGGATGGACTCGTCGATCCGGCTCGGCTCTGTTGGGGGCTCAAGGCGGCGGCGCTTTCTTTGGGTGTTCGGGTGTTCGAGGACACGCCGCTCATGAGCGTCTCTCCCGAGGGAACCGGTATGCGAGCGGTCTGCGCCCACGGGACGGTCCACAGCGACAAGATCCTGGTAGCAACGAACGCCTTCCCCAGCCCCTTCCGACCTATTCGGAAGTCTGTTATCCCGATCTGGGACTACCAGCTCGCCACGGAGCCATTGACGCCGGCGCAGCTCGCCGCGATCCGCTGGGGCGAGACACGCCACTCCGTCTCAAACGAGGCCGAGATGTTCCACTACTACCGCATGACGCAGGACAACCGCATCACCTGGGGTGGCGGAGGGTCGGTCTGTTACTACTATGGCAGTCGCACCGATCCGGGAGTCGCCGACGATCGCGGCCGGTTTGAACGCCTGTCGAAGGAGTTTTTCGAGACGTTTCCACAACTGGAAGGGCTGCGATTCAGCCACCGATGGGGCGGGATCATCGCCAGCTCAACTCGGTTCTGCATGGTACCGGGCGTCGCTTACGACAGCCGCGTCTCCTGGGCCGTCGGGTACACGGGGCTAGGCGTGGGGGCAAGCCGATTCGGGGCGCGAGTGGGGCTGGAGCTTCTCGGCTACCAGCCCAGCGAGATTCTCGACCTGCAGTTTGTGCGGAAGAGAGCGCTGAACTGGCCCCCCGAACCACTGCGCTGGGCCGGCGTCACTCTGACCCGACACGCGATGGCAAACGCCGATGCCCATGGTGGCAAGCGGGGCCTTTGGCTCAAGCTTCTCGATCGTTTGCACGTGGGTTTCGCCTGCTAGAGACCGAAGCGGCGACTCGGATCACGTCGATGCTGGCGCGAGCAGGCCCTCGTTCGCGCGTGTTAGACTCGTCGCGAGGAGGAGCCCACGCGAGGCCGCGCGATCTCGCCAGGACCCTAACTGGGGGAGGATGCTCCGCCGTGGAGATTCGCCTTCGTGAACTCACCCTCTGTCTGATCGCGCTCGCCACACTGATCGGCGGGTGTG
>NYZG01000105.1 GCA_002687025.1 Candidatus Poribacteria bacterium | reverse complement strand
TTGACCGTGATCTCCGCGTAGCCGAGGCCGCTCACGTAGGCGCGGGCACGCTTCATCTCGCCGTCGATCTGGAACTCCTTGCGGAGCAGGGGAGCCGATATGCGGGCGTCCGTCCCGATCCACCGTGCGACCCAGTCGGCGCTATCCAGGAGACCCATGTCGAACGTCGCGACATCGCTGAGGTCGCTGGGTGTGTCGTCGGCATCCCATGTGCGCGCCGACCAGTAGTAGGTCTGATCGCTTCGCAGCGCGGGCCCGCCATAGGGGACGTGCGCGCTCTCACGCGACATCACCTTGCCGCTGTCCCACACATCTGGGTCGTCGTCGGCAGCGCGAGACCGGCTGCCGGACACGCACACGCGGTACGCCGTCTGCCGCTCGCCCCGCCTGGCCGACCGGATCTTCCACCCGAACCGCGGCTGCTTCGCGTCGATGCCGACAGGGCTGGTCGCCCCCTCGGTGGTGAGGTCGACGGGCGCGGGAGTCATACGCGCCTGGATGCCGGCGTACGGATCCGCCGACGCCGTCTCGTCATGCACGTACTCCGCGAGGTCCCGCATGGCGATGACGCGGTATCCGTGCGTGTGCAGGTGTCCCATGCATTCTTCGAACAAGCCGGGATCCGTGTGCACCCACGGGTGGTCGAGGTCCGGCACGCCGTGAAATGTGAAAACGGCGATCTTGCCGTCGCGAGCCTGGTCAAGCGCTTCGATGAAGTTCTCAAGCCGCCAGCGGGGGCCGGATGCGGCGGTCGTCGGTATGAGTAGAGGATGGTCCGTTGCGGGGTCGTAGGCGCTCCCGCGGCCGAGGGCGTGCGGGTACTCCGGCGCAACGCCACGCCGCGCGAACCGATAGCCCATGTCCGCGAGCACACCCGCCGCCTCGGCGCGGTGGCGGTACCCTGGGTAGCAGAACGACGTGGGATGCGGGATGCCGTGCTCGGCGCACCGCTGCTCGATGTGCTCGATGTCTCGACGGAACTCGTCCGTGGGTTGCGCGTCCGCGGGGCCGTGCGCTGCCGTGTGATTGCCGATCTCAAAGCCTGCCTCGTGCAACGCGCGGACCTCGGGCCACGTCAGCCGGCTTGTCTTGTTCTCCAGAAAGTTCATGCCTTCGGTGATGAAGAACGTCGCGCCAAATCCGTACCGCTCCAGCAGCGGAGCCACCACCGTCGCGTCCGACCTGTTCCCGTCGTCGAACGTCAGCACGACGAGACGATCTGGAACGACCTGGCTTCGCATGCTGTGTGTTCTCCGTTCCCGCGACCTGGATGACCGCGTCTGGCGCGCGCTCTCGGGCTCGGCGATTGTCCAGGCATCGGGCCGACGGGACAAGCACGGCACCAGGCGCGGATCCTGTCGACGCGACTAGGGAGCGGGTGTTTGGCGGCGCACGCGGCCTAAGTAGCTGGTCGGAAGTCCGGGCAGTGTGCCATGCTGTTGTCGGAGAGGGTTACCGTGGAGACGTCAGCACATGACGAGTACCCATCGCACGCTCCTGTGGATCGCGTTGTGTCTATCCGTCCTTCTCGGCGCGTCGCCGCGGCCGACGAAGCCGACGATTCTGTTCGTCCGGTACGCCTTCGGGCCGAGCGAGATGCTGCTGATGGACGCAGACGGGTCGAACGTCCGGCCGGTGACGGATACGCCGCATAGCGTGGGACTCGCGGACTGGTCACCGGATGGCACGGAGATCGTGTACGCGGGCGCCGGCTTCGCCGGCCTGCGTATCATGAGCTTTGCCACGGGCGTCGAGAGATCGGTGAGTGTCCCAGCAGAGGCCGTCGGCCTCAACCATGTGCGGTGGTCGCCAGACGGCAGTCGAGTCGTGTTTCGGGCGTGGACCGGGAACCCCGAGCAGATGGATGTCTTCGTATTGGATCTGGAGGACGGCGCGCTACGGAATCTCAGCCAGCACCCACGATTCGACAGGCACCCGACCTGGTCGCCCGACGGAACGCAGATTGCCTTTGACTCGGAGCGTACCCCTCCATTTGGACCGGAGGACATCTTCATCGTGGATGCGCAAGGCGGCGCGCCGGTGAACGTGACGCGCACGAAGCTCCGGGAATACCGCCCGGATTGGTCCCCGGACGGTAACAGCATCGCCTTCATCCGTTCGCACGACCTGACACTCGATGGCGAGTTGTGGATCCTGGACCTCCGTTCCGGCCGAGACAGGCTCATAGAGACTCCCACGGGGATCTCAGTGCCGTCCTGGACGCCGGATGGCCAACGTCTGCTCCTGATCACAATCAACAAGGCGGGAGACCGGAGCGAAATCGCCGTCGTCGATGTGGACGGCGAGAACTTCCACTTTCTTACCGACACGCCTGGCCCCCATGAAGACGCGGCACACATGTTCGACCCGGATGTATGGGGCGTGTCTCCGCTGGGAACGCTGGCAGGAACGTGGGGTGGTCTGAAGGCGCCGCCGGAGTCAGAACTTCGGTAGGCAGAGATAGGACCGGAGATGCGGACCTACCATGCTCGCGCTCCTACGGGCGGGATCCTCGGATGCGTGAGACCGACAACAGAAGCATGCGCTCGACGGGAGCGTCATGATGACTGGATTCGCTCGCGAGATCTCACAGAGTGCCCGGGTGCGGGAGTTCGTGCTGAGCGACTCGGGCGCGATGGCGTCCCCTCGCCGCCCTGTAAACAGGGAAGGGATGGAACCATGCGACTCCGCCGCCTCCGTATGACCTGCGTCGGCTGTATGATCCTGCTCGTGGCTTGCGTCGCTTCGGCGGCAGACCGGCCGGAAAGCCGCACGATCCTCTTCACGCGCCGGAACGTCGGCCTCATGCTCATGGACGAGGACGGCGGGAACGTCCGAATACTGAAAGACAAGATGAGGGTTCCGCAAGGCGACTGGGCGCCGGATGGCACGAGCGTCGTGTTCTCCGACTCCGGGGCAGTCTTCCTGACCATCATGGAGTACCCGGACGGCCCAAGTCGCCAGTTGTCCCTACCACCCGGAGCGCGTTTCCCGAGGATTCCGCGATGGTCGCCGGACGGTCTGTCCATCGTCTTCGAGGCGTGGGCAGGCGCGGGCAACGCCGATGTGTACATCACGGACGTCGCCGACGGGGACGGGCACAACGTAACCAGCCACAGGCGGGTAGACGAATACCCTACATGGTCTTCCGACGCGCGCCGGATCGCCTTCCACTCGGATCGGGACCCGGCGTTCTGGGCGCCCGCGGTGGGCGCCGAGGACATCTACGTGGCGGACGTAGATGGGGAGAACGTGCGAAACGTGACCCAGACCCAGGAGCGGGAGCTATGGCCGCACTGGTCTCCCGACGGCCATCACATCGCGTTCACTCGCACGTCGGGCGCGCTCACGACGAACGAGCTCTGGATACTCAACTTGGAGACGGGCGGCCAGCGCCGCATTGCCGACATCCCGCCGGTGTGGACCGCGACGTGGACGCCCAGTGGACGGAGGCTGCTGCTGACCGTGTTCCAGGATGACCCCAGCCGGACGGACATCGCGATAGTCGATGCGGACGGTTCCAACTTCCGCAGGCTGACGGACACACCGGTGATAGACGCCCACCCACGGATGTTCGACCCCGACGCATTGGTTGTCGCGCCGGCGTCGAAGGCTGCCACGACCTGGGGTCACGTCAAGGCGCTTGCCGAAGGTGGCCCCGTTGAATAGCCACTCACCCCGTGCCGCAACTGTGCTTCTGCACACGCTGAACACGGAGGCGCCGGGCCGGCGCTGCGGGAAGTGCTGACGTCACGAAGGGACAAGGCGTGAGTGATGACGGACGGGAGATGGTATGCATGTGCCACGGCCGCCGACCACGTCTGGGAAGTGGGCCGGCTCACCTGGGACATGCTGCGGCGGGTAGCCGGCGACGCGGGAGGGGAGTTGGGCTCTCCCGGATGATGCCGTCGCGGCCGTGGCGGAGCGCGCAGGGCGCCTCATCGAGTTCGTCGGGTCCTTGAACACCGTCGTGCGGACGCCACGCAAGAGTGACCCCGACTGCTCTGTCCCGATCCCACGACATGCCCACCCGAGATCACCGGCGGCGTTGGCGGCTATCCCATCGCGCTGTATCACCTGATCGATGCCATCGCGGCCCACTGCGCGCGTGTCGATATCCGCGGCATCGAGCATACTGACTTGCGTCCAGGGATAGGCTGCCTGACCGCGCATGTCCACGAGCCGGTCGTCCTGGGGCCGCTGATGGGGGAAGCGTACGACGGGGTCCTGCTTGAATCCCCGACAGGCACGGGACCCATCCCCTTGCCCCGGCGCCTACCTGGGCCGTTCCAGCTTCCGGTTTGCGCGCTCGCGGCGAGCGGGCGGCGCGATGAGCCGGGTCTTCCTGCGGTACAGCGCGCCGCGCGCCTGTGCTGCCATGGTCGTCGCATCCCTCTCGGCGCAGTCGTCAGGCGTCGTAGTCGAGCCGTTCGACGCGAACCGCACAGAACTTCAGCTCCGGCTGACCGGACTGCGGGTCGCACGCCGCACTCGTCACGTAGTTCACGTTCGTAGACGGGTGGTAGAGGTCGCCCCAGTGGAAGGGCATGAACAGCAAGCCCTGGCGGATGCCGTCGGTGACGCGCGCCTTGCCGACGGCATCCCCTCTGCGACTGACGAGGCGTACCCAGCCGCCGTCCTCCACGTCGTAGACGGCGGCATCGTCGGGGTGGATTTCGACGAACGGCTCCGGGTCCTGACGGTTCAGCGCCTCCACCTTGCCCGTGCGCGTGCGCGTGTGCCACTGCCCGGCGATCCGACCCGTGGTGAGCCCGAGTGGGAACGCCGCGTCCGTGTATTCGTCCGGCGGCCGATACGTCGGAGTGTGGAAGCGCGCCTTGCCGGAGTCGGTGAGGAATCGGCCGCGCGCGTAGCGTCGAGTGGCCCCGGGATGGCGTTCGGTCGGGCAAGGCCAGCGCAGAGGGCCGTCGGAAAGTCGCTCGTTCGTCATGCCGTGTTGGTCGCACGGACGCCCAGCGGTCAGCGCGCGGTATTCGTCCCATACCTCCTCGGCGGACCCGTACGCGTAGCCGGCAAAACCCATCTTCTTCGCGATGCGCGCGACGACCTCCCAATCTGGCATGGCCTCGCCGGGCGGGTCGAGGAACTTCTCGCTACGCGCGACGAGCCGTTCGCTATTTGTCATCGTCCCCGCCTTCTCGCCCCATTGGGCCGCGGGGAGAAGGACGTCGGCGTACTCTGCGGTTTCGGTCGGGTAGTAGCAGTCCTGAACGACGACGAGTTCAGCGCGTCGCAACCCAGCCTGCGCGACGCTGACGTCCGGCATGCTCACGGCGGGGTTCGTCCCGCCGATCCAGAGCGCCTTCAGCCGGCCGTCCGCGGCGGCCTCGAACATCTCCCCGGCGGTCATCCCCGGGTCGGGTCGTATCGAGCCGGGCGCGAGATCCCAATGCCGCTCCACGTCCTGCCTATGCTCTGCGTCCGCAACCCGGCGATATCCAGGAAGCTGATGCGACAGGTAGCCGACCTCACGGCCACCCATCGCGTTGGGCTGCCCGGTGAGCGAGAACGGGCCGGCGCCGGGGTTGCCGACCGCGCCTAGTTGCAGGTGTAGGTTGATGAGAGCGACGTTCTTGTCCACGCCCACGACGCTCTGGTTCGTCCCCTGGCAGTAGAAGCTGAGGAGCCTGCACGGTTCCGCGAGCAGTTCGACCACTTCATGAATACGCGCGGGATGCACGTCGCACGCCTCCAGCATCGTCTTGTCGTCGAGAGCGCCCAGCATGGCGCGATACGCGCTGAAGCCTTCGGTGTGGCGTCGGGCGAACCGCTCGTCCACGCGGCCGAGGTCGTGGAGACGCTTCGCTACGAGGTTGAGGAAGGCGACATCGCTGCCGGGAGCCAGAGGCACGTGGACATCGGCTAGTTGCCCCGACTTGGTCCGCCGTGGGTCGACGACGATGATCCGGGTGTTCGGGTTCCGCGCGCGGCGCTTCCGCATCATCTGGAACAGCACGGGATGATTCGCGGCCATGTTGGCGCCGATCATCAGGAAGACATCCGCGTGTTCGATGTCGTCGTAGCATGTCGGGGGGCCGTCGGAACCGAACGCCTTGACGTATGCCGCCACCGCGCTGGACATGCACAGGCGGCTGTTCGTGTCCGTGTGGTTCGTGCCGAGTGAGCCTTTGAACAGCTTCGTGAATACGTACGAAGCCTCCGTATCCAACTGCCCGGAGCCGTAGTAACCGACGGCGTCGCCGTCCGCCCGGTGGATCTCCGACAGTCGCCGCGAGACGAACGCGATCGCCTCCGTCCACGAGACGCGCCTGGGGGCGCCGCCTCGTTCATCACGGATCATCGGATAGGCGAGCCGTCCGTCGTGAGAGTGGAACACGTCCTTCAGATAGGCGCCCTTCTGGCAGAGCATCCCGTAGTTGGGCCCGACCTCCTTGTCCGCGGAGATCTTCGTGATGCGGTTGTCCACGACGGCCGCCTGGATCACGCAGCCGACGCCACAATATGGGCAGACGGCGTGACCTGTCGTTTCCTGACCCAAGTCTCCGCTCCCATCTCAGAGGCGCGACACGCTCAGAACCGCGACACGAGGGGCCCGACGCTTGGGGAGGTCATCCGGCCACCGTGGCCGCGCGCGTCATCGACTCGCGGATTGCCTGACGCTGCTCCGCCTCGGCGGCGGGCGAGAAACGAACCACGAGCGCGCAACTCGACGCGACGGTGACAGCGACTCCCAGAATCATGAGCGCCTGCTGCGCGCTGAGCGCCTCGCTGCGGAAGAGGAATCCCGCGAGCACGGCCCCGGCGTTGCCGCCCGCGCCGACGAGCCCCGCCACCGCGCCTAGCGCCTTCCGATTCACGAACGGCACGACGCCGAAGGTCGCGCCCTCCGCCATCTGCACGAACAGGCTGAAAACGATCATCGCCACAACGGCCCGTGGCAGGAGGTCCATCCTGGAGAAGAGCATCAGCGCGATGCCCTCGAGGAACAGGACGGAGCCGAGGAACGCCACGCGTCCGCGCAGGCCGCCGCGCCTGGCCAGCCGGTCGGAGAGCGCCCCACCCAACGTCCGCGCGAAGAGGTTCATCAGCCCGAACGAACCCGCTATGAGCCCGGCGGCCTTGATGTCCAGGGCGAATCGGTCGTGGTAGTAGAGGGCCGCGACGTTGTTGATCGTCAGCTCTACGCCGAAGCACGCGGCGTAGATAATGAACAGCGCCCACACGCGCACGTCTTGCACGGCGGCAGCCAAGGAGCCGCCCGCCAGTCTCGACGCCGCCGGCAGCTCTCCACGCGCGCGGAGTTCCTTGAAGTCGCCATCTGGCGCGTCGCGGGTCAACAGAGCGTACGCGATGCCCGTAAGGAATAGCGCGGCGCCGGGGATCGCCATCGCCAGCCGCCACCCGAGGAATCGGTCCACGCCCAAACCGACGAGCGCCGCGAGCATGAGCGGCATGAGTATCTGCGTCACGCCGCCGCCGAGGTTGCCCCATCCGGCGGTAGTCGCGTTGGCCGTGCCGACGATGTTAGGCGCGAACATCACCGACGTGTGGAACTGCGTGATGACGAACGCAGCGCCGATCGCGCCGATCGCGAGACGGAACAGGAGGAAGCTGACGTAGCTCTGCGCGAGTCCGACACACATCACGGGAACCGAACCCAGAATGAGGAGCCACGCGTACACGCGCCGTGGCCCGAAACGCTCGCACAGCGGCCCGATCAACACCCGCACGACGACGGTAATCATCACCGATGCGATGATGGTGTTGCCGACCTGCGTCTTCGTCAGGCTCAGATCCTCGCGCACGACGGCCATCAGTGGGGCGACGCCGAACCATCCGAAAAACGCGAGGAAGAAGGCGAACCAGGTCATGTGAAAGGCGCGCATCTGCGGGGCGCGGAGGCTGAAGAGCGATATCCGCGTCGCCTGGTTCCGAATCGTCATCGATGCCTCCGTTGTGCCGCATCGACCCACACCGGCGGTTGCTCGCCCGAGGGGCGCCGACGTATAGTGAGCCACTTTCGATGCGTTCCTTTTCCGCGATGCGGACGAGGAACTGTTGGGGTGAGGGCGGTCGCCAAACCATTTACCCTCATCCCGCTTTTCATCTGGATCTAGCGCCCGACGGATGCCTCGACGGCGCCGTCCCGCTCGAACGGCGGCCCCGCCTCGGCCGGAGCCGTCGCGCCCGCCTGGCATGCGAGTCGGTATCCTTGCTCGAGTCGATCGCCCAGGATCTCCTCCTCGGCCGCGGTGGGCGCGGTCAGGAACCGGGCGCCGGTCACGACTTTGACCGCGCAGGTTCCGCAGCTGCCTTCCATGCAGTCGTATGCCGGGTCGGCTCCCTGCTCCAGGACAGTCAGCAGCAGATTGCCTCCCGGAGTCAGACCCCCGACGAAGGAGCGGCCGTCGTCCCCTACGCACTCGACAGCCATGGCTTCCAGCGTCGGCGCTGCCCCGGGGGGCGCCAGCGGCTCGGGACGATCGACCGCGGCCGCCATCGCAAGCGCGGGCGCGTGGAGCATGACGTCGGTGACGGCGAGTTTCTCCGGGAAGTGCGTGGGGATCAGGCCGAGGACGGTCTCGCGAAGCTCGGAGCACGGGACCTTGGAAAGCACCTTCCGGCCCATGCGCGCGTCGGCGCCCAGCCTTCCGCCAACGAAGATGTCCACCGCGTCGACGGTCTCGCCGTTTACCCGCGCCCTGGACCCCTGCAGGCCGATGTCGGCGATCTGATGCTGGCCGCAGGAGTTCGGGCACCCGGACCAATGGATGCTGATCGGCTCCGTAAGTTCGAGGCGCTTGTTGACGTACTCCGCGAGCGCCATCGCGCGGTCCTTCGTCTCGATGACGGCGAGATGGCAGTACTCGGCGCCGGTGCATGAGATCGTCCCGCGCAGCGCCGGAGCCGGATCGTACGGAAGGTCGCGTAGCAACGACTCCCGTTTCAGAGCCTCCAGGTTGGACTCGTGGACGTACGGGAACAGCAGGTCCTGGCTGGGCGTGAAGCGAGCCTCACCGATGCCGTGCTTCTCGGCGATCCGCGCGGCCTCGCGCATCTGATCGCCCGAGAACCGACCGACGGGAACCGTGCAACCGACCCACCGGTAGCCTTCCTGGCGTTGCGGGAAGATGCCGACGTAGTCGCGACGGCTTCCCGTCACGAGGCTGTGCCCCGCGCGGGGATACTGCTTTCCGGCGTGCCGTTCGACCTCTTCTCGGAACTTCACGAGTCCCCAGTCGCGGAGTAGGAACTTTAGGCGGGCGGCGTTGCGCTTCTCTCGCGAGCCGTGATCGCGAAACACGTCAAGGATCGCCTTGCAGACGCCCACGACCTCGTCGACGCGGACGAAGGCGTCCAGTGGCTGCGCGAACTCAGGGCCCTGCGATCCGAGGGCGCCCCCGACTTTCACGTTGAAGCCGATCCGCTCGTCACGTCCCTCGCCCAACCGCGCGGGGGTGAACCCGATGTCGTTCACCTCCGTATGCGCGCCGTCGGTCGTGTTCCCGGTGATGGAGATGTTGAACTTCCGTGGCAGGTTCGTGAAATCCCGGCTGCCGACGATCAGCTCGGAAATCTGCTTCGCCAGGGGCTCGACGTCGATGATCTCGTCGGGGCAGATGCCGGCCAACGGGCATCCGACGACGTTGCGGACGCTGTCGTGGCCGGTCTGTCGCGTGCTGAGCCCGACGCCCTCGATCCGGTCGATGACAACCGGTATATCCTCGACACGCAGCCATTGGATCTGTATCTGTTGACGCGTGGTGATCGCGGCGGCGCCACGGCAGTAGGTGTTCGCGATCTGCCCGAGTTCGTCCATCTGCCCGGAGGCGATGACGCCGTTGGGGATACGTATGCGCATCATGAAATGGCCGGGCGTTCGCTTCCGGTAGAAGACGCCATGCCACTTGAAGCGGTCCATGTCCTCGGGCGGGATGGCGTCGAACCCCAGGCGCGCGTAGCGCCGCAGTTCATCCAGGGAATCGAGGCCGTTCTTCAGCGCCTTCATGCGTTCGACTCTGTTCATGCAGAATCGCCCCTATCGTCCTCGCCGGCGCTCACAGCGTCGACGGACCCCTTCGATGCGTTCCTCTTCCGAGACGGTCGCGCGCGGCCCCGGTCGCCAACTGAGCCCGAGCGCGTTGGGCATCGCCCATCCGCCGAGGGGCACGCAATTATCGGGCCGGGCCGGTAACGCCTGTGATGGCGGGGCTTTGCAGCGGCCTGCGCCTCCGACGCCGCCGACTGCTGCCTAATGCGTACGCGCCGTGCGCAGCTTGTGGGCCACCGAGGACATCGTCCGCCACCGATCCTGCGTGGGCGCCGATCCGACGCGACGCGTGCTAACATCCCCTGTGTGCCGTCCGTCTGCGCCGCCGGGACGCTGTAACCCAGCGCGTTCAGGCGGCATCTGTGTTTGCGGGGACCTATCTCCGGCAGGGAAGGACACCTCCTTGGGCGCTGAAACAGGCGACGCCACGAAGCGCGTGCTCGTCAGCGAATCACTCGCCGACAGCGGACTCGCGATTCTCAAGGGCGAGTCGGACATTGAGGTGCACGAACGACCCGGTATGAGCCCCGAGCAGCTGCTCGACTGCATTGGTGACTACGACGCCCTGCTGATACGCAGCGAAACGCAGGTCACCGATGAAGTGATCGCGAAGGCGAATCGTCTGAAGGTGGTTGGGCGGGCCGGCGTGGGCATCGACAACGTCGACCTCAAGGCGGCCACGCGACGGGGCATCATCGTGATGAACAGCCCCACCGGGAACACGATCGCCGCCGCCGAGCACACGATGACGATGATGCTTGCCCTATCCCGCAACATCGCTCCGGCGAACGCGTCGCTCCTCAGCGGCGAGTGGGATCGCTCGCCCTTCGTCGGTGTGGAGCTGTACCGCAAGACGCTCGGAACACTCGGCCTGGGACGCGTCGGCTCGGAGGTGGTGCGTCGGGCGCGAGCGTTCGGGATGAACGTGATTGCCGACGACCCTTACGTGTCGCAGTCAGCGGCGGAACGCCTCGGGGTGTCCCTGGCGCCGTTCGATGAATTGCTCACGCGGTCGGACTACATTACCGCGCACGTCCCGCTCACCCGCGAGACGCGGCACCGGTTCGGCGCGGCGGAGTTCGCGCGCATGAAGCCGGGCGTGCGCATCGTGAACTGCGCGCGCGGCGGCGTCTTCGACGAGGACGCGCTCCACGACGCCCTTGCAAGCGGGCACGTCGCCGGCGCCGCGCTCGACGTGTACGAGAGCGAACCGGAGATCAACACGCGCCTCGTTGAACTTCCGACCGTGCTGGCGACTCCGCACCTGGGCGCGTCGACGAAGGAGGCACAGGCGAACATCTCCATCGACATCGCCAAGCAGGTTATGAATGCTCTGCGGGGCCGACCGGTGGAGAACGCGCTGAATATGCCATCCGTCGACGCCGCGACCCTCGAAGTGCTCGGGCCTTACATATCGCTCGCGGAGAAGCTGGGCAGCCTTCAGACGCAGATCATCGGCGACGCCACCATTGAGGAAGTCGGGATCGAGTATTCCGGCGGGCTGTTCGAGATGGATGTCGCGCCCATCACTACGGCGCTACAGAAGGGCATGCTCCAGCCCGCGCTGGGCGACATGGTCAACTTCGTCAACGCGCCGCTCTTCTTCGAAGAGCGCGGCATTCGATTGACGGAGACCCGCACAAGTCGACACGACGCGTTCTCGAACCTACTCACGGTGCGCATCGGGACCGGCTTCGACGTCCGCGTGGTGGCCGGTACCGTAGCCGGGGGCCAGCAGCGACTCGTGATGATCGACGACTACCACTGTAGCGCGACACCCGAAGGGCCGATGCTGCTGGTGTTCAACAACGACGCCCCGGGAATGATCGGACGCGTCGGCACGCTGCTGGGCAAGCACCAGATCAACATCGCGGATATGGGCGTTGGCCGTGTTGGCCACGAAGGCCGCGCGGTGATGATGGTGAGCTGCGATGCTCCCGTCGCGCGCGCGGTGCTTGACGAAATCGCGACGCAAGAAGGCATCATCACCGTGCGCTACGCCGTGCTCCCGACGTAGCGGCTACCTGATCTCCACTTCGTACCACAGCGTCCGATACGGCGGCCCAAGCTGCAAGAGCGCGCGGCCGTCGTCCGAGGCCACCTGCAATTCCTCAGCGCGTTGACCTCTCTCGTCCAGGGCCCAGGCCGAGACGCGCTCCGAGTCCACGGCAACCGCGACCGATGCCGGGGCCGCCTCGACAAGACTCGGCGCCTCGCCCCAGTTCCTACCGACGGACGTGCGCGTCGCGTCCTTCCAGCCCATGCTCGTGTTCTCGACGTCTCCCGTCGCGGCGATCAGCACGCGTCCGGCCCCGCCGAATTGCTCGCCCTCCATGAGCGTCACCGTGATGGTGGACCACCCCTGGCGCGTCGCTCCGGGTCGGATCGTCACGGCGCCCAGCTCGAACACGTCGCCGTCGGTGAAGCCGATCACGGCCTTCGTGCGCGGCGTGTCGATAACAACGCGTTCGCGGCCTTCCGTGGCAGCGTCCCACGTGAATCCACCCGTGTCGGACTGTAGAGACCCCTCGGCCGCGGCGGGGGTGTCATCGTGCCCTGCGTTCTCGCCATCGACTCCCGCGCGAATGGCCACACGGTGGCGTATCGTGGCGTCGTTGTCGACTCCCAGCGTGCCTGCGTGCACCATGTTCCACGCGCGCCCCTCTCGCCGCAGCAGCTCGATTTCCCTCTCCGGCGTCAGACCGACGACGACCTCGCCTTCCGCAGGTCGCAGGTCGCCGCGGTGGAACAGGGCCGCCGCCGAGATCATGTTCGCCATCTTCGGCGGGTGCCGGTCGATGTCGAAGAAGTTAGGTATGCGGTTCGTCTCCCAGTCGTCGCGTCGGTGGCTGTACGAGAAGAGGAAGACGCCGTCCCAATCCTGCTACGCCGCCATGGCGGCCAGGAGCAGCGGGGCTTCCGCGGAGTACGTATTCGGCGCGGCGTGGTTGTACTCCGTGCAGAGGTGTGGCTTGCCTTCGACGCGCCGCTTGGCGAGTCCGGCCAACGCGCCGCCCGGCTCTGTGACCATGCTGACATTGTCGACCGTCCAGTCGTCCGAGTCCCACGGGCGACCCGGGAAGCTGGGATGGCGCCAATACGCGTGCGTGTCGACGGCGTCGAGCTCCGCCATGAGATTCGCAGGCGCGTTCCCGACGATGGTTCCCACCACCGGCGCCCGGACGCCGAGGTCGTCCTTGATATAGCGGTACATCCGCTGCCAATAGGCGCGCTCCGTCTCCCACAGGAAGCGCATCCAGTCGTCCGCCGCTTCCGCCGTTCTCTCGCCGACGTTCCCGCGCGTGAACAGTGGGACGTTCGACTCCTCGACCGATTCACCCTCGCGGATGCCCACAACGCCCCCAGGGCGCAGAGACACTTGGTCAATCCACACGGTCGCCGTCTGCTCGCCGAGGTTGGAGATGTTGACGCGGGCGTTCTCGTCGGCGCCGGTGAGGGAAACGACGAACTGGAACGTCTTCCACTCGGGGGCGAGGGCCAACGCGCCGGTGAACCCGAGGCTTTGCCACGGGTCGTGCGCCTGACCGATGGCCACGCTCGCCGCGGTTTCGACATCGCTCCTCGCGCGGACGGTCAGGGTGTAGGGGCGGTCGGCGTCGAGGGAGATGCCTCCCTGATTCACCTGCGCGTGCCATCCCTGGGAGCTCGTCTGCGTAACCGTCACGCGTAGCGCGCCCGCGTCGACATCGACATTCGCCTCCGCGGTTCCGTGCCGCTCGACGTTCCATCCCAACGCGCCGTGGGAGAAATCCGAGTTCGCCACGAGTTCGTCGCCGACTGGCTCCGCCTCGACGCCCCACGCCGCGTGTAGGGCGTCGTCTCCGTCGTAGCGTCTGCGGAGCCATGTGTTCCACTGCGCGCGGAGCTCCTTGCGGAACGCCTCCGGCAGGACGTCAACCTTGCCTCCGAGCCACGAGTGGATCAGCCCGTTTTCGTTGTTGATCTCTACGATGGCGACGGACGGGTCATCGACGTAGGTCGATTCCGTGTAGGGGTTCCAGTGCGTGAGGAGCTTGCGGGCGTACTCCTCCTGAAGCTCCTGCGAGCGGTCGTTGAAGAATCCCACGATGTGGGTGTCCTTCCACGCGAGTTCGTCGATTGCCTCTGGCAGGCCGTCGACGGAGTTGAAGGGGCGCGACACGAGCAGGTTCAGGTTCGTGTAGATGCCATGCGACTTCAGCTGGGCGATGAGGTAGTCGAGGCGGTCGAGCGCCTCGGGGCTCAACGCGCGGGTGTCCCCCGACTTGTCGGAGCGGATGCCGTTGGGGAATGTCCGCATGTCCATGTGGTGGAATCGCACGGCGTTGATGCCGAACTTCGCCATGCGCGCCGCGATCTTCTCGGCGTCGTCCTTCTCGGGGAAGCATGCGCCGTGACTACTCAGCCGGTGGCCGCCGGTAGCGGGTATCGGTTACTGTCTCGGTATGACTCCTCTACCACCTTTGAGCCGCGAGCAGTTTGATGCTCTCGA
>NYZG01000104.1 GCA_002687025.1 Candidatus Poribacteria bacterium | reverse complement strand
GAAGTTCGCCTGCGTCCTCATCTGGACCCGCATATGGCATCGACTCAAGAGCGAAAACGCGGATTGAGATAGTCTCTAAGACGGGGCGGTGCGGAATGACCCGCGCATGCAGCCGCAGGGCCGATCGGACGCCGACACGCAGCCGCGTTTCCGCCGCACCTCCGTACAGTCCGCTCGTGAGGTCATGTGCGTTTCTATATATGCACGGCTACAATAACCGCACAAGTGTGCGATCCATGCCGGATAGCCAAGGGATTGGGCGATGGGAAGCCGAGGTCATCTGACTCGTGGGCATGAGACCATCGCGCCGCGCTGGCGCCGGTTCGCCGCTTGCGTCCTCGTCGTGACGCTGTGGGCCGGAGTCGGCGCAGCCGTCCACGGAGTTGAATCGCCGTGGACGGTGGTGCACGATCCGCAGCTGCGCAGGCAACTCCACGGCTCCTATCAGCTCGCCTTTGTCGATGCCGACGACGGCTGGGCCGTGGGACCGACGAACTACGGAACTCCGGTGTCGCCGTCGTTCGCGGGCTACAAGACTGCCGACGGAGGGAGGACGTGGAGGGACATCGACATCCCCTTGTTCCGCGTCTGGCTCCTGCCGGGCGATCCTGAGTTCGTCGAAGGCCAGCCACGAACCTACCCGGGAGCTAAGCCATACTCGGTCCATCGGCCAGGCCCGCGCGAGGCATGGGTCGGGGGAGGCGAGCGCATCGCGCACACCACGGATGCGGGCGAGACGTGGGAACTTCTGAATATCGACGTGGCAGCAATCGACTCGCTGGCGGTGCAGCGGATGAAGGCAGGCGGCCCCAACGTGAACCGCAGCGGTCAGTTCAACGTCTATGGTGTCTACTTCTGGAGCTCGACGGATGGCTACGCGTGGTGCGTCGTGCAGACGCGCGGCGAGGACGACGTCACGGGGTACGCGCTCCTGGTCACGGACGATGGGGGACACAGTTGGTCCGCGCGGGCCACGAGTTCGGCGACCGCCTCTGGAGATTTCAGCGGGGCCCTGTTCACGATGACGTCGCCATCCGTGGGGTGGGTGGCCTCCCGCGGGCTCCTGCCCGTGGGGCTCTGGCACACTTCTGACGGATGGCGCACGCTGTCGCAGCCCATCGAGATCGGGACGGCGGCGGCGCACTTCGCGTCGGACGGTCGCGCCTCGGCCATAACATCCTGGCCACGACAAGAGGGCGATCTCCTGCCAATCGAGCGCTCCATCGACGGCGGGGCCACCTGGCACGCCGGTATCCTCGACGGCGGCTTCACAGAGTCTCTTGTGGACAGCTACACGCTTCAGGGACTTACCTTTAGACGACGCAGGCCGAGGCTGGGCCGTTGGGAGAGAGGGGAATATCCTGACGACGGACGACGGACGACGGCGTCGTGTGGCGGGGCGAGGAGAGCCCCACGAAGGTGCGCCTGATGAACGCGCAATCCGTCGGCCGCGTAGTCTATGTCGTCGGCGAGGATGGGACGATCCTGAAGCGTGCGTCGTCAGCGACAGCCGTGCATCCGTCGGCCGACACGCGACCGATCGCGTGGGGAAGGCTAAGACAGGGGCGCACAGAATAACCTGGGCATGCAGCCGCACGGCCGACCGCGCGCAAACGGCGGCGGGCTTCCCGCGTCCGTCACGCTGTTGCGCCGGCCGATCAAGGAGAGCCGATGCGCAACCGCCTCCTCCTGCACGGGAGGAGAGGCAGTCTCGCCTTCGGGCGGACGCAGCGGATTGCGCTGACGCCGGCAGACGGTTGGCAGAACGAAAGGGAGCGAGAGATGCCGATACTGCTGGGAACGCCGAAGCTCGGCCCGGACACGAAGTTGGGCATGCCAGTCGGCATATGGTACATGCAGATTGATGCGGGTGAGACAACGACCCCGGATTTCCAGGCCCACCTCGAGGTGATCCAGCGCCCTCTGGCACAGGCCGCGCACCCGTACATTGCCTGCGAGCGCTTCATCGTCAGCGACGTCAACAGGGGCGCACCTCCAGAATCGGCCTCGTCCATGGCGACCCCGTGGAAAGGTCTCGTCCAGGGCGCGTTGGATCTCAACGATTCGGGGTCGTACGACATCAAGCTGAGCGTCGGCTATATCGTAAAGCTGTTCCGAGAGTCCCACTACGCGAACCACACGTTGCTGGAAGCGGCCATCAAGGTGTTCGTGGATGATATCTGCACATACGACCGAGTAGACGAGGTCGTGCGGACCTGGCATGTGATCGACGAACCCGTAGCCAAGCCGCCCGATGACGTGGACGTGACCTGGGGAGAGGCGGGCCTGATCACGCGCCTGTTCCACAAGCACCAGGTGGCGAACGGAAAGAACTGGCCGTTCATCTATGTCGAGTTGGCTCCCGGCCGGTCGAAGGGCGATGTCGGCACGGATCCCAACTGGTGGAAGATCGAATCCGGCGCCGGGTGGTCAGACCGCATATACGATCCAGGCAACGTGGAGGTGTCCGACGACAGCGACATCCCGGGCGTACCGGGAGGCATCGGCACAGATGCGGAGAAGATCCAGAAGTTCGTCGACGAGATCGGCGGCGCAGCGTGGAGCCCAGCCCCAACGGTGAGACCCAAGCTCATCCTCGCCCCTGACTACTATTCGTGGGCGTCCAACCACTGGGCACATACGGTAGGGCCGCCATGGCGGAAGTGGCGACAGATCTACGACTGGTGGAACGCCCTGACCGTCACAGGGTACAGCTCCGTGGCGCTGCCGTTTCACGCGCTGATGGAGGGCGGGGCTCAGAGCCTTGACGAGGCGGATCCGTTCGTCAAGACAAAGTTGCCCGGCCACATCGACATGCACAACATGATTAGGATGGTGAAAGAGTACGGGATGCAGGGCGTGTACTTCTGGGGATGGTCCACCGGCTCCACTACTTCCGACGACCCGAAGCTGACAAAGAGCCACTGGGCGGACGGCACAAGCTCCCCACAGAGCGACTTCGTCGTCTCCGGCCACGACGAGAAGTGGGGCGAGGCGGTCAGCACGGAGATGTGCCGGAACGTGCCGACAGTAACGCCTTCGCCACCTGAGTTTTACTCCGACGCCGTGCCTGGCGCGAGCCGCCTGGTCTTGGAGGGCACGGACAACCTGGCTGGCGCGGTTGCGGACACGTCCACAAGCGTCGATGGCTACTGGATACGATTCAGCCTCGCGGCGAGCGCGAAGGTGTACTTCAGGATCAAGCGGAAGGCGGGCGACGCTGTCGTGCGCATTCTTGACTGGGGTTTCCGTAGGAACTCGACGCGGCCGACAACGACCATCTCCACGTCGGACCTATATGAGATTGCGCCGGGCCGGTACTGGAACCTCGTGTCGTCAAATGACGCCGGTCTGAATCGACGGCCCGGCTACCCGCAGCCCGAGGACGGCGACCCGCCGGACATAGAAGTCAGCGGAGACATGAACGGCACGGCGCAGTTCTGGGATCTCAGGGACTACAACAACCAGGTCATCACGACGAGTGGCACGTACGTCATCGAGATGTACGTCGATGGCTCCCCGCTTACAGATACTCTGGAAGTGGAAATACCGCTGCCATAGGGCGGGTCCGACCGGGCGCGAAGCGCTTCCCGACATGGACGGTGGCAGCCCATCAGTCGCGGGAAAGGCGGTCGAGGCTGCCGCATTGGATCGCCTCGGCGATGTGCGTACCGTCGATCCGTTCGCCGCCGTCCAGGTCCGCGACGGTTCGCGCGACTTTGAGGATGCGGTCGTGACCGCGCGCTGAGGGGCAGTTGGTCGATGGCGGCTGCTCGACAGAGGCGACCAGGAAGATGCGATGGCCTCCGTCCCGCCGGGCCATCGTGGAACGCCTCTAGTCGCCCGCGTCGGCGATGAGCGATGAGATCGTCCGCAGCAGTTCCGCATTCCCAGCGCGGCTCTTCACGAGCGCGGCGGCGACTCGCTCGTCGATCGCGGCATCGGTCTCCTCGGCGGCGAACTTCGCGACCGGCGTCGTCCCGACGTGGCTCAGCATATCGATGGGGTCGTCCACGCCGTGGGCGAGGATGGCACGGTCCTGAAGCGCGTGACCCCGACAGCGGCTGTGCATTCTCAGGGCAAGCTGGCAACTACGTCGGGCCTCATAAAGCGCGGGGATCGCACGCGGAGCGCGGGAGCATGATCCACTGTCAGCGCGCCTTCGTCGCCATCGCCTGTGCCGCCGTGTTCACGCTGGGTGTCTGCACGGACCTGCCCGCGGACGACGGCGGATGGACCATCGTGCATTCGGGCCTCTCGCGTCGCTCCTTTCGCCTGGCATTCGTCGACGCCGACGACGGGTGGGCCGTCGGGTCTGTCGTAGGCGGCGTGGGCGTGCCCCAGTCGACCGTGGGCAGCAAGACCTCTGACGGTGGGCAGACGTGGCCTGATATCGACATCCCCTTCTTCCGCGCCTTTGGCGAATGCTGCTTCCACGTCGCTCACGCGCCTGCTACACTCGGTACGGAGACCCCTCCATGCAACACGCGCCCGCTGCCAAGCGATGTGACAACGACACGCACTCACGCCCGGCGATGTACGCGCATTTGCGGCCGTCGGCGTGACGCTTCGGCCTGGCGTGACGGGCCGGATGGGAGCTGCACGATGACGAGGCGTCATGCGAAGCGCGTAGTATGGACCGCCCCGGGCGAGGTGGCCCTCGAGGACATCACGGTACGCGACCCCCACGACGGCGAAGTGGTCGTCGGGGCCGAGGCGACCCTAATCAGCCCTGGCACCGAGCGGGCCTTCCTCCTCGGTCTCGACAACGCCAAGGGCGCCTTCCCCCGCGCGAGCGGATACAGCTACGTCGGCTACATTGAGGAAGTCGGCCCCGGAGTCGACACCCACACGGTTGGCGAGCGCGTCGTGTGCGCCGCGTCGCACATGAGCCACGCGGTTGTCCCCGCGGATCGATGCGTCCACGTGCCCGCGCACGTCTCCTCCGAGGACGCGACCTTCTTCAACCTGTGCGCCATCGCTCTGCAGGGCGTCCGCAAGGCGCGGATTGAGCTGGGTGAGGCGGTCGTCACGTTCGGCGGCGGGCTCATAGGCCTCCTCGCGATGCGCCTGGCACGCCTGAGCGGGGCGGCCCCGGTAATCACCGTCGACCTCCACGAGTCGCGCCGCGACTTCGCCTGCGGATATGGCGCGGACAAGGCGTTGGACCCACGTGACGACGCCTTCGCCGATCACGTCCGCGAAGCGGCCGCCGCATTGGAGTCGAAGGCCCACGACGCCCCGCAGGTGGTGATCGACGCAACCGGCTTTCCCGAGGCAATCCTGCAGGCGTTCCACATATCGGGGCACATGGCCCGCGTGGTCCTGCTAGGAAGCTCGCGCGGCACAACGCCCGATGTGGATTTCTATCGCGACGTCCATAGGAAGGGCCTGGTACTGCTCGGGGCTCACGCGTCGACGGTCCCGAGTGCCGAGTCTTCGGCCGGTAGGTGGACGTGGCGCAACGATGTCGAGACGGCGCTACGTCTGATGGAAGCCAGCCGGCTGGACGTGCAGCCGCTGATCACGGACAGGTTGCCGGCTCACAAGGCGCCGGACGTGTTCGGCCGCATCGCGGAGTGGGACCCCGCCGTGTTGGGGGCCGTGCTGCAATGGGCGTAGGTGGTGCCTCGAACGTCGCGTTCGAGTCCTTCGCCGAGGACGCGCGGCCTCTGCGCAAGCCGCCGTGGATTCGCTCGGGAGTGCCGTCCGGCGGAGCCGTGCGCGAGTTGCGCGGCCTGCTTCGCGACCTCGACCTGCACACGGTGTGTGAGAGCGCCAACTGCCCCAACCTGGCGGAGTGCTGGAGCCATCACACGGCGACACTCATGCTCCTCGGCGATGTGTGCACCCGCTCCTGTGGCTTCTGCAGCGTGAATACCGGCCGGCCCGGCGCCCTCGACGCCCACGAACCCGAGCGCGTCGCCGACGCCGCCTGCCGCATGCGCCTGCGACACGTCGTGATCACATCCGTGAATCGCGACGACCTGCCTGACGGCGGCGCGGCCGTCTTCGCCGAGACGATCCACGCCACGCGTCGTCGCCTACCGGACTGCACGGTCGAGGTGCTGGTCCCAGATTTCCACGGCAACTGGGACGCGCTGCAACGCGTGACCGATGCCGCGCCGGATGTCCTGAATCACAACGTCGAGACGGTCCCGCGTCTCTACTCGCGCGTGCGACCTCAGGCGAAGTTCGAAAGATCGCTGGAGGCGCTCCAGCGATCGAAGGAAGCCGGCCTCGTCACGAAGAGTGGGTTCATGCTCGGCCTGGGCGAGGAGGCCCCAGAAGTCGCCCAGCTAATGGCCGAGCTTAGCGCCATTTCCGTCAACATCCTGACAATTGGTCAATACCTGCAGCCCACTGCCGCGCATCTCCCTGTGCACGCCTATGCGACCCCGGCGGAGTTCGACCATTTCGCGGAAGTCGGGCATTCGATGGGCTTCGATCACGTCGAGTCGGGGCCGTTCGTGCGGAGCTCGTACCACGCGTGGGATCATGCCCGACGCGTGCTGACTCCGAACGCGTGATCGGCACGGCGCCGTACTCCGTGCTGTGGATGTGCGGCCGCCTCTTCGCGACGCCAAGATATCCGCCGCTCTCCCGTTCTGAATTCGCCGCGGCCATGTCGCCATACGCCGCTCTGCCGAATGCATCCAAGCGAGCGATAGCCCTACGGACGGCCGCGCTGGGTAGCCTGATGCTCCGCGCCGATGCGTGTCTGCCTGCCTCGGGCGCGACACTCGACATGGGCTGCGGACACGGCCAGATGGCCCGATGGCTCGCGCGCGAACCGGGCCGACAGGTGCTCGGCGTCGACAGTTCGGCGTCCCGCCTGCGGGCGGCCGAGGCCGGCGATATGCCACCAAACCTACGCTTCGAATGCGCCTCGATGCGGGACGCCATGGCATCTGGCGCGAGTCGTTGGGACGCGTTCGTCTTCGTCGACGCGTTGCTCTATCTCGCCGCTGACGCGCAACGTGACGTGCTCGCAACGGCTCGTGAAGCCGCACGTCCAGGGGCAGTGCTACTCATCAAGGACTCCATCGCGGAACCGAGGTGGAAGCGCCGATTCACCCGCGTGGAGGAGCGCATCAAGCTCGGTATTGGCTACTACGGCGCCGCCCGCGGCGGGCCTCTCACCTACCGCTCGCGCGACGAATGGATCGCCATGCTCCGTGAGATGGGGTGGCACGTCGCGGACGACGAGCGCACCCCGCGCTTCCTTCCGTATCCTGGGTGGGTTGCGGTGTGTCATGCTGTCTGACGTGTGTCGGGGCGGCGTGTCATAATGGCGCCAATCCGGCGCGCGAGCGCCTGAAGGCCGCGCTATCATTGCCTCGGCGCCCTCGGTCATGCCTGGCACACGCATTGCGTAAGGTCCCGACGATGCCGATGATGTCGGCGCGTCGCATGTGCGGCGACTTGAGGTGTGTAGGCCATGATGTTCATAGCGTGGAACGGCGCGGGCGAGGCGGCCGACGTGCGGCCCTCGGGGACGGTGTTGGTCGTCGACGACGACCGGGAAACACTCGATGTCCTGTGCCAGGTCCTGCGCCGTGACGGCTACCGTTGCATACCCGCGGCCGACGGAGCGGAGGCGTTGCGGGCGTTCGCCGCGGCGGAGATCGCGGCGGCCATGATCGACTTCGATCTGCCCGACGTGACGGGCGTCCAACTGATCCACGAATTCAGGAGGGCGCGACCGAACATCCCGCTGCTGCTGATGACGGGCAACCCTTCGCAGCGCGTCATATTCGAAGCGTGTGAAGCGGGAGCGTCCTCGTATCTGCGCAAGCCTCTCGACCTTCAGCGCGTTCGGCAGGTGCTCGGCCGGACGCTGGAGGGCGGCGGCTCGACGACGATGGCAGTGACGAACATGGAGATGAAGCGCACGTCGGTCCTCGTACGGTGGAGCCGGTGGATCGTGCGCCGCAAGTGACACGACCCGGGGACAATACCTCGGTAGAAGACGTATCGGTGGAGGAAAGGGCCTGATGGCTAAGATCATCGGAATCGACTTGGGAACGACGAACTCCTGCGTGGCGGTGATGGAAGGTGGGGAGCCCGTCGTCATCCCGAACGCGGAAGGCGCGCGGACAACGCCGTCGGTAGTGGCGTTCGCGAAGGACGACGAGCGCCTGGTCGGCGCGGCTGCGAAGCGGCAGGCGGTGACGAACGCGGAGAACACGATATTCTCCATCAAGCGGTTCATGGG
>NYZG01000103.1 GCA_002687025.1 Candidatus Poribacteria bacterium | reverse complement strand
TGTGGTCCGTGGCGGCGGGATCGATGTCGATCGTGAAGCAGATGTTCCGCGCGTGACCCGCCGGCCATGACGTGTAGGTTTCCTCGCCGTCGATCACGCTGATGCTCGGGTCGTCCGTGGTGAAAGTAGCCACCACCGACTCCGCGTCGACGGAGCTGCGGTTGATGAGCCGCAGGCGTGGGAGTACACGTTCTCCTCCGTCGCCCTTCCCGTTGCGATTCGCGGGCGGCGGGTCGAACACCCAGTCGCTACGACGGACGAACACCGGGCAACCGGCCACGATGTCGATGGAGATACTGTAGACTCACGGCCCGCCGCCAGGGCTGTCGGCGGTGACGGTCACCGTCGCGTCGGCGGCGTGGGTCGTGGCGGCGGGATCGATGTCGATCTTGAAGCCGATGTTCCGCGCCTGGCCCGCGGACCACGACGCGTAGGTCACCTCGCCGGCCACGACGGTGATGTCCGGATCGTTCGTGGTGAATGTCGCCACGACATTCTGCGCGGCGCCGGGCCTGTCGTTGAGGAGACGGAGACGTGGGAGTACGCGCTCCCCCGCGTCGCCCTTCCCATTGCGGTTCGCGGGTGGCGGGTCGAACACCCAATCGGCGCGGCGTGCGAACGCAAGCGCAGACGTCGAAATGGCCGCAAGCAGCCAGCAGCACGCTAAGATCGCGGTGAATCGTGTGAGGAAGGAGGCCCTCTTCTGAGTTTCCATCGTAAACCCCAATTCTCGACTATTCCCGTTGAGTAGCCGTCCAACGCCCGTCGAGTGACCGGCTACAGCCGTACTGTCGAAGGTCTAGAACGCAATGGATAAGCGAGTGGCGTACGCGGGCGAGCAGGGCATCCCGGCCCTTCCTCAGTCAGAAGGTAGACGACGAGACACAACATGGCAAGCACAGGGGCAGTGGTCTGCGGTGGCGGGACGGGGACGTGGATGCCCTGCGGCGGTCGAAGCTGAGAAGCGGGCCCACGCCGACTCGCGATTCCACGCCCGTCACCCCGCGGGTGTGACAGGTCCGGGCCGTATCGTGGGCCTTCGGCATCAGGCAGCTGTCCGACATCGGATGTTCTCGACGGGCGGCAGCAGCGTGCGGCTCTACCCCCGAATCACCGGCCGATGTCTCTCGACGGACCTCCCGGCCCGGCATTCATGCACTACCCCCCACTCGCGACGGGCTCGCCGATCTCGACGCGCCCATCCCAGCACGCGACGCGCCCTGCTGCGGTACGCGCCTCGCGTCCGCGCATGTCGTACACGCGAACGGTCACGTCCCCGGCCCTTAACAGGTCGAGCGGAATCCACGTGTCGGGTTGACGGGGTTCGGGTAGTTCGCCAGTAGAGCGGCCGTCGCGGGCCGGAATGCCGTGACCGCGGAGGGCGTGGACCTCGTGGCGACTCGGTGGAAGCCACGGGCGGCGGCGTACCCCGACGGGTGGGGCCGCTCGACGCTACAGGGGCAGCGTAATGGGGGGCGGGCTCACGAGCCCCTTGGCGGCGTGCCCGGTAAGGACGTACGCCAGCAGCAGGGCCGTGACCAGGAACGTGAACAGCGCCGTGATGACGAACGACCTTCGCAAGGGGCGTCTCCTCGACACATGACCCCAGACACGGGCGGCGATGGCGACGAGCGAGCGAACCCGCGCCCGGCCTCTAAGAAGACGGCTGACCGCCTGGGCCAACCTCAGCGGCCTCTCGACCGAGGCTGAGAATCAGAACGCGTGGTCGACGCTGACGACGAAGTTCCGCCCGGGGGCATCCACGCCGGACCCGTGCCATCGATAGCGTCGGTCGAACAGGTTCTCGACGGCGAGCGTCACGCGCGAGGCCCCGCGGAACGTGGACCCGACGCGGGCGTTCAGCGTGATCCACCCGGGCGTGCCGGCGTCGACGGCGGCTCCGTTCTCGTCGAACGTCACCTCGTCGCGATCGCGCGTGAGGCCGGGGACCCTCGGGTCGCGAATGTCGCCGTTGCTCAGCCGATTCTGCTTCGCGGCGCCTCGGGCGAAGACGTCCGCCCAGTACGGCGCGTCCAACGGCTCCCACCGGACGCCTAGCGTCGCGTTCGGGGGCGGCTCGCGACGCATGCGGGCCTCCCACGGCCTGTCGGGGTCCGGGTCGCGACCGTCCAACGTCAGCACCTCGCCCCGCAGGAACGTCCCGACGCCATAAACGGTCACTGTCGGCGTTGGGCTGACATACACGTCCGCCTCGACGCCACGGATCACCATCTCGTCGAGGTTGTCGAGGACGTTGACGTCGAGGTCGGGATGCGCCGCCTGGACGTTCAGGGCGAACGTGGGCAGATCGGCCCCATATACCTCGGAAGCCTCGCGGGACACCATCTGGTCCGTGAGGAACGTGGTGAACGCGGCGATGCTGCCGCCGAAGCGCGGCCTGCGCACCTTCACGCCGACCTCCAGGTTCAGGCTGCGCTCCGGGTCGATGTCGGGGCTCGGCGCCTGGATGCCCTGGTTGGTCACCTGCACCCCAGTGAGATCGTCGATTGTCGGCGCGCGGAAGCCCGTCCCGACGGCGCCGTGGAGCTTCACGCCGTCCGCTGCCTCAAAGGCGAGGGCGGCGGTGCCGGTCGCGGCCAGGCCGTCCTTCTTGAGGGCGCCGAACGTCGGGTCCTCCAGCGATAGGTCGCTCGTGACACGGTAGTACGTCCCGTTCGCGCCGAGAGAGAGCGTGAACGCCCCGCCCGCCGCGATGTGGTCCTGGACGAAAGCGCTGACGTCGAACGCGGACGATCCGTCGGGGTAGCGGCCCCAGGGCCTCGGAGTGGGCAAGACGCGTTCGCTCGCCACGGCGTCGGCGTAAGCATCCACGCCGTACGTCAGCTCGTGCCGCGCGCCCGGCTTCGATTCCCCGACGATCGAGGCCCCAACAGTGCTGACCGTGTCTTCGGTACGGCTGAGGTCGGTGTCGGAATCGGCGTCCACCTTCAGCCGCGTCTGCCCCTCGACTTGTCGATGGAAGGAGAGCGTGGCCGTCAGGCGGTCGATGCCGGTGGCCGGCGTCTCGACGCTGTAAGAACCATACGCGAGGTGGCGCTCCTGCGGGTCGAACTCGAGGCGCTCGAACTCCTCGCCCGAGGCCACCTTGTCCCACCGCGACGAGACCTCCTGCCGCACTCCCTGGTACGCAACGCGGACGTCCGAGCGCTCCGTTGGCATCCACGTCAACGTCGCGCTGCCGCCACTCTCCCGGTAGGCGGTGGAGACATCCTTGGAGATGCTCTCCTCGTCGTAGACCCGAGAGCCGGCCACGGTTCCGGTGCGCGTGCGGTAGGCCGCCGGCAAGACGCCTTCATCCTCGTCGCTGGTAAGGAAAAACTTGCGGCCTTTCACGTGCACGTCGAGTCCCTTGCCCGGCTGCACGGCGCCGAGGTCCTTGCGCGTCATGCTCAGGCGGAAGCCGACATCGTCACGGCCGCCGTCGAGTGAGAATCCCGCGATCGCATCGCCGGAGGCGCTCCCGAATCTGCCGAAAAGCCGCGGCCGCAGGGACAGTTCCGCCGCCTGTCGCGTCGGCTCGGGCGAGCGCGCGTGAATCACCCCACCCAACGCCGAACTGCCGTACAGCACGGAGTGAGGACCGCGCACGACCTCGATCCGCTCCACGTCGTCGACGTTCAGCGTGTTGAAGTACTGGTTCGGCCCCGACCGGAAGGTCGAATTGTTCAGCCGGACGCCGTCCACGAGGACCATCGTGTGATAGCCCGTGAATCCGCGGATGATCGGCGACCCTTGGCCGTTCGTCGTGCGCTGCGTGGCGACGCCCGGCTCGTCGTAGAGCGCGTCGATGGCGCCGATGGGCGTCCTGCGCGCCAGTTCCGTCGGGGTGACGACGTTCGTGGCGCCGGTGGCGTCGTAGGAGGTCCTGTCGCTACGGGTCGCCGTGACGATGATCTCGTCGAGTTCCGCTGTGTACTCGCCGCCCCACGCCACAAGGACGCCGCACGCCATCACACAACACGCCATCGCGCATACGCTTCGGTTCATCGGCTTCCCCAGCCTAGCTATGTGCGCCGCTCCGCACGCGCGTAACGGCACACGCGTCGGCCGCGGTGACGCACATTCGGCGCCAGTGGGCACGGCCGTCCAGCCAGCGGTCTACCGCTCGGGGACAGCCACGCTCAGAGTCATGTCGCTGCACGCGTGTCCATCGTGTGGACAGGCAGGCGCGAGGCTGCGGGGGCCTGGTATAATCTGCGGAGCGATGGCCGTCGTTGGGTGTGGGAGCGTCAAATGGGCGTGTTCGAGAGCGAAGCGGAATTCTACAAGTGCATCGGCGGGCTGCTGGAGCGGGTGAAGCACGATCCCGCGCTATACAAGAGCATCGCGGATTCCGGGATGGTCGCCCGGTTCCGTTACCTGGAACCCGACGCCGTCGTGACCATCGACGCGCGGAAAGGCGTCAACGAGATCCTATTCGGGGATTCCGAGACCCCGGCCGACATCGAAATGTCGATGAAGGCGGACGTCGCACACCGCTTCTGGATGGGCAAGGTGAACGTCATCGCCGAGGTGATGGCGGGACGCGTGTCGTATCGCGGCCCGCTCAGCAAGCTGACGCGTCTGCTTCCGCTGCTGAAGCCGGCCATCCGGCTCTACCCGGACCATCTGCGCTCTATCGGGTACGAACGTCTGTTGATGTGACCCGTGGCCCCGCCACGCGCTAGCTCATCAGACGCGAAGGCAGAGCCGACCGAACGGCGTCAGCGCGGCGGCCATGCAAGGCCCCATGCCGGTCTCACACTCCTGCCATGCATCATCCCGCGGGGCGTTCCGGCGACGCCCCCTAGCTCACGCGGATGGTCTAGACGACACCGGGGACCACATACGGCAATCCACGGGGACGAGCGAATCCGAGATGCGTGCGCGCGCCAGCGATACCTCACCGCGGCTGCGCTGCCGCCCGTTCCGGCCTTCGCAGAGCATTGCTCGCTCTGCGAAGGCCGCTTGCGGTGCGGTGTGGGTCGGCGACTACGGCACAGGGATATCCAACTCCTGCACCATGTAATGGGCGTTTTCGATCGCGGCCGCTGGCGCCAGGACGATGAGCTTGCTCGTGCGCGGGTCGAAGGCGGCCTTGGTACCGTCGGGAAGGAAGCCCAGGATCAGTTCGACCAGCGACTCCCCATCGGCGTTTTCTATTGCGAAGATCTTCATGCGCAGTGGCTCTTCCCGCGGCCGTTCCGAGCGCCGTTCCCGACGTGGTTCGTCGTCGCCTTCGATGTCGAGATTACGCAGAGCCTGGCGGTACTCCTCAGCGTTGGCTCGCAGCGAGCGCATTCGCTCGCGCTCTTTCTCGTTGAGGTCCACCCCTCGTGTTTCGCCGCTCAACTCGTGAATCTGGCGCTCTAGATCCGCCAACTCCTCGCGGAGGCGGGCGGCGCGCCGTTCCGGGCCTTCGTCAGCATGCCGCTCGTCGCCGCCGCGTCGCTCCATGGACGCGACGAACTCACGCCTCTGATTGACCAACCGCTGCAGGACTTCCCACCGATCCGGCGTGCCTTCGGGCGAGAGGTCCTGTTCGCGCAGGTCCGCGATCGCTCGGTCGAATTCCTCGAGCTGCGCTTGGAACTCGGTACGTGGCGGTTCGTCTTCGCGGTCGGCGAGGATTTCTTGGATCGTCCCGGCGCGCTGTTGGAGTTCCTTCGCATGCTCCCGCTGTTCCTCCGTCGCCGCGTCGGATCCGTGGAGCTCCGCAAGGGCTTGCTCGATCTCCCGCAACTCGCCGTGGAGTCGCTCTGTGGACATGTCGTGTTGGGCCATCGACGCGCCGACGGACCCGAAGATGAAGACGGCGATCAGGATAGTGGGCGCTGCGATCGTGGCTCGTATCGACGCCATGTGGTTCGCCTTCCATATCGGCAGTGTGGAGTCGCGGCTATGTGCCGTTGCCCGAACTGCGTGGGAATGTAGCGCAAATCTCGACCGGGCGCCATGAACTCGCGGGCGTCCCGCAGCGCTAGACGGTGGACATCGCGGGCCTGTCACTCTTCGGGCCACGAACGGCTTCATTCAGCCGCTTGGGCATCCGAGCTGGCAGACGCATCGGCCTCTGTCTGGTGGGGAGTCGCCTCGACGAACTGCGACAGGTCGACGGTGGTGTTCGCGACGTCTGCCGTGAACTGCTCCTCGGACGGCAGAGGCAGCGAGACGGCTACGTCCTCGACCATACTACACGCGGTCGCGTCGCAGGCCTGGCCATTTATGACAACCGTCGCCTGAGAGCCCTCAGCACGTTCGGTCTTTGCGGCGAACTGGGACACACCCTCGAAGCCCCACGTATACCAATAGATATCTGCTTGAGATAGGTCCGTGGGTTCCGACTGGAACCAGTTCCCGACGACCTTCAGCCCACCGGTCACCTCGATCCGCGTGGGAAGCTCCGTATCCGGTTTGCTCCTGCCGGATTTCCTCTGGGCCCGCTGCACGTTGTCCAGCGCATAGGTGTGCCATTCCGGGGCATGGGTGGCCTCGACGACCAGCATGTCGCCGTCCAGCCTCGCCCGGTATGAAACGACGACACGTTCTCTGTGGCGCACGTCGACGGATTCGCTCCACTGGGCCGTAGGCCGGGGAGTGTGAGAATTGCACGCCACCATCAGGACGAGGACGGCCAGCGCGACAACTGCGGCTTTCATGGTGACCTCACTGGCTGACGCGTCGGCCTCTCAGACACGTGTACCGCGGTTCTTGAACACCGGCGCCTCGGCATCAGAGAGTCCGACGCCGTCCGGTGGCCCTATTTGCGATAGCTTCGCCTGCGCGTGCGAATTCGCACTTGCATCCGGGCACCGTGGCGGAGGACGTTGGCCGCAAAAGGAGCCCCCGCGGTCACGGCGAGCCTGATATGGGTCTCGCAGCTCTGTGTGGCTGCATTGACCTCGACGCCATCGATCGAGTAGACGATATCCCCGACCCGCAGATCGTTCCATCTCCCCATCCATGCGCCGCGGTTCACGTGGGTCACTTCCGATGCGAACCCGGCGGCATCGAACCCATGCTTCTTCTTCTCCCTCGCGCTCAGCGGCCGCGACGAGAACCCAATGATGGGTTCCACGGACCAGAATCGGTGGTCCAGATCGGTCCACCACCACTGCTGCGGCAGGTCTATCACGAGCTCCTTCGTCGCCCCGTTTCGAGCCACGGAAATCCGGGCCTGTTCGGAGTCACGAGACATCTGATCGTAGAAGTACTGTAGGTCTCCGAACGTCAGCGTGGGCGTCCCATTGACCCCGACGATCACGTCCCCCGGCTTCATGCCGGCGCGCTTGGCGGCGTCAGTGGCTTCCTTCACAACCAGGCCCTTGGGGACATCCAGCTCAATGCCGATGGTCCTGATGTCAGGAGACCTGTACATCTCTCGGCGTTTATCCAGCGTGCCAGCTCGTTCGGCCTCTTGTGCCTGGTAGTCGGCGATCAGGTGGCACTCCGTACAGCGTCTTGGCAGTATCTCCTTCTTCAGCTGCGGTATGTCGCGAGGGAAGAAGGGCTCGGGTCGCGCCTGTCTCTCGATCCTCCCCTGCTTGTACAGCTCGTGCCGCTCCAGCCCCATCTTCAGGGCGATCTCAAGGCTGTCCAGGTCCAGGTAGGAGTCGGCCGACCTCGCGTCCCTCCCGCCGTAGCGCATGTAGAGGTGCTCGTCGGCGTTCATGATGAAGTAGTAAAGGGCGTTGTGGCGATCGTAGTCGAAGAGACCGATATCGATGCCCGTCATGCTGGCGATGCGGGCGCAGACATACTGCTCGAGCAGTTTGCCCCTGGGAGAAGATAACGCGGTATGCACAACCTGTGCATCAAACCTGCGGCCGTTTATTCAGGGCACGCAGCGGAACTCGAGGAAGAGCGGCTTCCCGGTAGCTTCCGCCCGCGCGATTGCCGCGGGATAATTGTTGATCCACTCGATCTCCGGCTCCTGTGCCAAGCCGATTGCGCAGGTGGCCATCAGTGTCAGATGGGCGGCCATGAAACTGATCGCCGGGCGCCGCCCGGCCGCGAGCCGCCCCGTTGCCGTCTCGAACTGCATGCGCGGCGCCTCCGTTGCTTTGGACATTGCGACGACTGGCCAGGTTGAGGCTTGCTGGGGTCAGTTGCGGCGCCCCTGCGGCCGCCCACCAGCCCCTTGTCAGCCTTTGCGTTTTCGCCTCACGCGGGTCGGCGGCTGGCACGTCGCGAGCATCGCCGGATTCGACTCCCGTGACAAGCGGGTCCACGAGTCGGCTGTGTAGGGTCTTGGGACAGTGGGCCGCGCTGCGTTCTGGCGACGCGTCCTAGCCCGCGCGCAGTTCGTCTAGCAGATCGCGCGCCTGGACCAACGGCAGCAGGTCGAATCCCTCGGAGAACCGGTCGTAGACTGCCTGAAGGGCAGCGGTGCCCTCTTCGTGTCGTCCCTGACTCTGGCGCACGCGCGCGATGCCCATCGTGGCCAGGAGTTCGAAGAGCAACGACTCCTGTGGCCGCGCGAGGGCGATCGCCTCGTCGTAGCATCGCTCCGCGTCCTCGTATTCGGCCTTGGAGGCGAGCAGGCCGCCTTCCAGGATGGCCGCGCGCGGCGCGAACATCCCCGTGGGGTTATCCGGCGCCTCCGCGTGGATCTCGGCGATGTAGTCCCGCACGTCACGCGCGATCTCCAGACCCGCCGGTATGTCTCCGGCGATCAGATACGCCTCGCCAAGGAGCATGCTGCCGTCAGTGACACCGGCGCCTTCGTGCAGTATCGCAGCGCCTTCGTGCAGGAGGGGCATGCCTTCGCGTGTGGTTCCGAGCTCGACGAGGGAGCGGCCCTTGCTCAACAGCCCAAGCGCGCGCCAGAACGGGAACTCATGCTCCGCAGTAAGCGCCAGCAACTCCTCGGCCAGCTCGAGCGCGCGATCCGGGCCGTGCAGAATCAGCCCCCACTCCGCAGCGAAGCCGAGGGCGAGGGCGGTCGTGAACGGGTGGTTCAGCGTGCGCGCGTACTCCAGCGACTGATCCTGCGCCCGCGCGCCGGAATCCAGCAACCCCAGCAGCGATCTGTTCTGGGCCAAGAAGCCCAGCGCGACAACCCGCGGATGCTGCCCATACCGGAAGATCATGCTCGCCGGCGGCTCGCGGTCCACCAGTGTGAGGCTGGTTTCCAGGTGCTCAGTGGCCTGTCTCAGACGGCCGAAGTGGCCCGAGGTCATTCCTAAGACGAAATGCGCCGCGGCCAGCGTTGTGTCGTGTCCGGCGCGATCGGCGATGTCGAGTAACTCGACGCCGTATCCGTGCGCCTCCGTGAGATCGCCTCGCACCATCGCCGCGACGGACGACCCGAGCAATGCGGCGCCCAGCTCCGGCAGGCGGTTCAGTCGCGCCGCCAGATCACGCGCCCGCGCCAGATGTTCGCCGACGCGCGTCGTCGTATAGCCCTCGGTCGCCATGCTGGTCGTGCCGATTCCCAACACGAGTGGCAGTTCCTGTTCGTCCCGCTCGGGCCCTTCGGGTATCTCCGACAGCAGCTCGAGCGCGCGCGCGAAGTGCGTCGCGGCCTCCGCCAGCGCGGACCGCTCCCGCGCCCGGTCGCCGGCCTCACGCCAATGCTCCACGGCGCGAGCCGTCAGACCCGCCTCCGAGTAGTGGTGCGCCACGACCTCCGGCTGCGTCCTGGCAAGCTCGTGGAACTTCTCCTGAAGGGCAGTGGCGATCCGTAGGTGGTACTGCTGACGACTGCTCTTTAGCAGCGATTGGTACGCCGCATCGCGGATCAGGGCGTGCTTGAATACAAACGTCGCCGCCCGCCCGATGCCGCGTGGGAAGACGAGTTCGGCCTCGACGAGCTGCTCCAGGGCGGCGTGAAGCTCCTCCTCCGTCATCGGCGACACCGCGGCCAGCAGGCCGAACGCGAACTCCCGGCCTATCGCGGCGCCGAGTTGCGCCACCTCCTTCACCGGCGCGAGACGGTCCAGCCGCGCGGTGAGCGAGTCGTGTAGCGTCGTCGGGATGGCCGAGGGCGCCAGAGGGGCGTCGACGGCATATCCCTCGCCACCCTCACGGACGAGGCCCGTCTCGATGACCATCTTCGTCAGTTCCTCGACGAACAACGGCACACCGTCCGTTCGTGCGAGGATCTGCTCAAGCACGTCGTCAGGCAGGGACTTGCCCTCCGCGATGTGCGCGATCATCGGGGCCATCTGCGTCTTAGGCAGCCGGTTCAGGGTTACGTGCGACACGTGCGAACGTGGCCGCCACGGCGGCTGGAAGACGGGTCTGTACGTGAGTATGAGGAGCATCTTCGTCGTCGGCGCGTGCTCGATCAGGAGCGTGACGAACTCGAGTGTGGACGGGTCCGCCCAGTGCAGATCCTCGACGACAAACACAATCGGCTCGCGCGCCGCGAACGCGAGGAGATGGGACAGCACCGCGTCGATCGTCTTGAGGTCGCGTCAATAGGTGTGTAAGTTCATCCGGCGGCGGCTTCCCAGTCGTTTTCGTTGCGTTGTCTGACGCCGTCGACGTACGTGACCCCGTCTG
>NYZG01000102.1 GCA_002687025.1 Candidatus Poribacteria bacterium | reverse complement strand
CGCGCGCGGGGCGGCGGCGCAAGACGATCAGTGGCGCTCCCTCACGCTGGCGGTGGAGCGGTACGAACGCCAGGCGGAGGACCGGCCCGAAGCTGCGGCTAGCCATCTCATGCTCGGCCTTGCCTACCTGGCGGTCGACGCGCCGGACGAAGCTCGGAGCGCTCTGGTCAGGGCCGTCGAGCTTCGCCCGGACGATTATGCCGCGCGTTACTGGCTCGGGAGAACGGAATTCCTCGCAGGCAAGTATCCCGCCGCGGTGCAGACGTTCATGGACCTGGCGGCCCACGCTCCGGCCCGGTACGAGGCCTACGCGGATTGGGGCATGGCCCTTCTACGCGTGCATGAATACGCCGACGCAGAGGAGAGGCTGGCGCGCGCGCGCGTCTTGCTGACGGAGGCGCCGGGCCGCTACCGGCCCGTGACGCCGCCGGGGGTGTTCGAACAGCCCGATCCGGCGTGGATGGACAAGGTGATGCCGCTGTCGCTGATGGACATCGACTACTACCTTTCCCGCGCCTCGTTCGAGCAGGGAGACCTCGAGGCGGCGCTCGGTCACTGCGAACGGTCGCTGCAGGTGGCGCCTTCGGCGCGCGCGCTCTTCCAGCGCGGGTTGGCGCGATCGCGATTGGGACGGGCCCTGGCGGCCGAACAGGACTTCGCCGCAGCGGCCAAGTCTGATCCGACGCTGTACCGGGCGCACTACCAACTCGCGCTCCTCTACTACCGCCGCGGCGCCACGGCGGAGGGACAAGCGGCGATGGCCCGGTTCGAGCAACTCAAGGCGGATGCTACGGCGCTGGACAGCTTGACGCAGGCGATGCTCCGCAACGTCGATCAGACGCCGATGCTCGTCGAGACAGGCCAGCTGCACCTGGAGGCCGGCGCGTACGGGGACGCGGCGCGCGCGTTCCAGAAGGCGCTCTGGCGTGACCCCACGTCGAGGTCCGCGCTGCTCGGGCTCGCCCACGCCTATGCCTTGCAGGGGCGCTTTGCGGACGCGTCGGCCGCGCACGCCGCGGCCTCTGAGCTGGCTCGCGACTCCCCCGAGACGGCGGCCACGTTGGGTTTCATCCGGCTTCGGCAGGCGGAGCAGTCGCAGCGACCAGAAGACTACGAGCGCGCACTCACCGTCTACCGGGAGCTTGCGGAGACGAACGGGGCGGCTGCCTGGCTACAGCGGGGCCAGATCGCCCTGAAGCTTGGGCGCCTAGGGGAGTCGCGGGAGTCGCTGGAGACCTGGCTGTCCCTGCCGGAGGCGGAGGCCGCCGCATCGGACACACGCGTGCAGGCACATATGGCCCTCGGCGACATCTGCTTGCGGCAGAACGACCTCGCGGCTGCGGAGGAGCAGTACCGGCACGTGCTGCGTCGCGACAGTGAAGTGGCGGACGCCTACTTCAACATGGGGTTCATCGCCGCACAGACGGGTCGCGAGGCCCAAGCAGTCCTGTTCTACGAGGCAGTCATCGAGCTCGCGCCCGACATGGCGCAGGCGCACCACCTGGTTGGCAGGCTGTACGCGGGGCAGGGCCGCCATGGGGAGGCGCGGGCGGCGTACCTGGCGGCGATCGCGCGGGACCCGGGCCTCGCGGGGGCGTATGAGCGGCTGGCCCACCTGGAGGGCGGACTCGGCGAGGATCTGGAACGCGCGCTCGAGTACGCCGTGAAGGCGACAACGCTGCGCCCGGATTCCGACGCCAGTCTCAACACGCTCTCGTGGATTCACTACCTGCGCGGCGAATACGGGCAGGCGGAGCGGGCGGTGGTCGGCGCGCTGGAGCTTGCGCCAGACAACGCCGCGTACCGACAGGGGCTCGCCGCAATCCGACGAGCCGCTGGGGACGGCGCCCCATGAAATGGCCGGCTTGGGCCCCGGTCGCTCTGCTCCTCGTGTCTGCGGAATCCGCGCCGGCGGCGCCGGAATTCGCGGATGTGACCGCGCAGACGGGTATCGACTTCCGCCATGAGGACGGCCGCACCGGCGACAAGTATTACGTCGAAACGCTGGGCTCCGGGGCCGCGTGGCTCGATTACGACCGAGACGGCGACCTCGACATCTACTTCGTCAACGGCGCCGACCTGCCGGGGAAGCGTTCCGCCGGACCCCCAACGAACAGGCTGTACCGCAACGATGGGGGCGCGCGGTTCGTGGATGTCACGGAGGAGGCGGGCGTCGGCGATGAGGGGTATGGGTTCAGTTGCGCGGCCGGCGACTACGACAACGACGGGTTCCTCGACCTGTACGTGACGAATTTCCGGGCGGATGTGCTCTACCGAAACGACGGGGATGGCAGCTTCACCGACGTCACGCGGTCGGCCGGTATCGCCAACGACGAATGGTCGGCATCCGCGTCGTTCGCCGATTACGACAACGACGGGGACATCGATCTGTTCGTCGCGAATTACGTGCAGTACCGCATCGACGACACGCCACTGTGCGGCACGTCGGGCGTGCGGCTGCACTGTTCGCCAGACGTGTTCCCAGGAACGCAGAGCCTGCTCTACCGCAACAACGGCGACGGCACGTTCACCGACGTCACGCACGCGGCCGGACTCACGAATTCCGGGGACAAGGCGATGGGCGTGGTCTGGTCGGACTACGACAACGACGGCGACGTGGACCTCTTCGTGGCCAACGACCGGACGCCCGACCGCCTGTACCGCAACGACGGCGAAGGGACATTCACGGATGTGGCGCTGATCGCGGGCATCGCCCTGAGCGAGAACGGCGTGGCGATGAGCAGTATGGCGGCCGCCTTCGGCGACATCGACGGCGACGGGTGGTTCGACCTGGCGGTCACGAACTACCACGACGAACCGAACATGGTGTTCCGCAACGACGGCGACGGGTTCTTCTCCGACGTGACGTACCAGTCAGGAGTAGGTGGCGAAGGGATGAACTTTCTTTCGTGGGGCGGCGAATTCGCCGACCTCGACAACGATCGCGACCTCGATCTGTTCGTCACGAACGGCCACATGGACCAGAACGTGCGCGTCGCCCGCCCCAGCTTGACGTACGCGCAACCGAACCAGCTCCTCGAGAATCGCGGCGACGGCATATTCGACGATGTGTCCGCGTTCGCGGGCGACGGACTGAGCCTGCATAAGGTGAGCCGCGGGGCGGCGTTCGGCGACTTCGACGACGACGGCGACATCGACTTGCTCGTCACCAACTGCGGGCAGGCGCCGGACCTGCTGCGCAACGACACCCCCGGCGGGAACCACTCGCTCACGTTCGAGCTGGTCGGCGTCCAGAGCAACCGCGACGGGATCGGGGCCCGCATCCGCGTGCTGGTTGGGGGTGTATGGCAAGCGCGTGAGGTGAAGAGCGGCGGAAGCTACCCCTGCCACAGCGACATGCGGCTGCACTTCGGCCTCGGCGAAGCGGGCTCCGCCGACCGCGTGGAGATCCGCTGGCCGAGCGGCTTGGTTGAGCATCTGCGCGATGTCTCCGCGGGTCGCCTCGTGCGTCTCGAGGAGGGCGCCTCAGGGCGGACACGGTCGCGATAGATTCCGAGTCGCGCTGATCCGGCCGTGCGCTTGCGTGGCATACGCGACCGACCTACACTGTTTCGTGCGCATCGGGCGATGCGCCGAACGCGCCGACCCGCATGGACACAGACTTCCGCAGGATGGAGATCCGACATGGGCCGACTGAGTAACTCGACGATCGGCGGCGTCTGTTGCGCCGCTCTGCTGTTCGGAGCGGCGGCAGGCACGAGCTTCGCCATCGATCTGGACGACGCTTTCGCCGTGTGGCTTCTGGACGAGGGCGCGGGCGATGTGGCCGTCGATAGCAGCCCGCAGGGCAATGATGGCACCATCACCGGCCCGGACTGGGCCGCCGGCAAGTTCGGCGACGGGCTGCACTTCGAGGGCAACGACGTCGTCGTGAATGTCGCCGTGACGGGCGTCCTGAGCGACGCCATTACGGAGGTGCTCTGGGTCAAGTTCGACGACTTCGATGTCGAGCACATGTTCGGCTACATACACGCCGCGGACACGGCGAACGCTCGCTTCTACTACTTCTCCACGTGGATCAACGGCGGGCCGCCGCACGATGGTGTGCACATGGGCGTGCTGGACGCCGGCGGCGGCTGGGGCCGCGGCATGGCGATCCCCAAGCAGTTCGACGAGGATCAGTGGTACCACGTCGCCGGCGTCGCCGACGGTGTCGGCGGCTCGCACAAGGTGTACATCGACGGCACGCTGGTGTCCGACACAGGCTTTGCGGCTGGCGAGCTCATCGGCACGCCGGGCGTGTTGTCCGTTGGCACGGTTCCCAACGAGGGGAAGGGCATACACGGCACCATCGACGAGGTGGCGTTCTTCAATGTCGCGTTAAGCGAAGGCGACATCGTCGACATCATGGAGAACGGCATGGCGGGGGCCGCCGGTGTGGACGCCGGTGGCAAGCTGTCGACCAGGTGGGCGGATCTGAAGAGATAGACCGCGCGAGGGATGCCCACATGAACACCTGTGCTCGCGATTCGCGAGGCCCGCGTGCCATCGCGCGGCGAGCGGATCGCGCCGGATGGAGGGCTTGGGCCGCGCTGCTCGTCGCGTCCCTGAGCCTGGCCGGTTGCGCCGAGGACGACACGGGCCCCGTCTCAGAGCCGGACGACAGGCAGGGGTCGGACGCGCTGGCCGCCGGCCGCGGCCCCGGCGTCGCGTTCATGCAGTATTGGGACGAGAACTGGGAGGTGTTCGTCCTCGACCTGGAGACCGGCGAGCGGCGTAACGTTACCAACCACCCCGGCGACGAAGAGCTCCCCACCGTCTCGACGGACGGACGGTGGCTCGCGTACCACAGCAGCCGAGACGGGCACGACGAGATATTCGTCACCGACATCGACGGCCGCTTCCCGCTGAATGTGTCGCGAGGGCTGGCGACGAGCGTCGCCCCCGCGTGGTCGCCCGACGGCGCGGAAGTCGTCTTCACGTCGGATCGACACGGCGGGGCCGAGCTGTACGTCGTGGGCGCGGGCGGCGGCGATATCCGGCAGCTTACGACCTACATGAACGCCACGCGGCATGCGACGTGGTCGCCCGACGGAGCGCGCATCGCGTTCTCGTCTACGCGCGACCGGACGCTCGACATCTACTCCGTCGCGGTCGCGGACGGCCGCATCACCCAGCTGACGGACGACCCGGCGAACGATCAGAAGCCAGCGTGGTCTCCCGACGGGGACACAATCGTGTTTTCGTCGCTGCGGGACGGGAACTGGGAGCTGTACACGATGGCGTCGGATGGCGCGGATGAGACGCGCCTAACCGTGGACGACGGAGCGGACATGGGGGCGTCGTGGTCGACGGACGGAAGCCGCGTACTTTTCGCGTCGGATCGCGAGGGGCAGAACGACATCTACGCGCTGGAGGTCGCAACCGGGGGTCTCACACGGCTGACCGATGACCCGGCCGAGGAGATATTCCCCGTGTGGGTCGCGGCTACGGAATAGTCTCCCACGAGTGTGCACGAGACGCCCCCGCCCGACAGGCGAGGGCATCCCGAGGTCGTTGTGACGCGTCGTTCCCCTAACGAGTCTTCATTGCGCCCCACGTGGTGGTGAGCTTGCCCTCCGCGTCGACGGCCGTGGGGACGTTCGTCACCTCGTCGACCAGGGCGTGCGCGTCGTCCAGGCTTCCCGCGGCGGTCGCGAGGTAGAACGTCAACTCGCTGCCGACATCTCCAGACGTGAGATCCTCGGCGACCGTGTCGTGTACCAGGTCCATGCGGCCGTCGTCCTGCCACACGTGTGTGCGCGCCGCGCCCGTCTCGGTGTACAGGGCGAAGTACCCGTTGGAGTTCGCGAAGGCGACGTGGGCGAACGGGTCTGTCCAGTCGGCGTATTCGTTGTCGGCTCCGGCGCCGTTGCGGGGCTCGACCATCGGCTCGTGGCCGTCGCCGAATGAAGGCAGGTCTCCGCGCGCCTCGATCGTGAGTTGGTGGCGCCAATACGGCACGCCGTCCCAGTGCGTGGCGGTCAGGTGGTAGACCTTCATGTTCCCGTCATCCATGACGTACTCCATGACGAGCTCGCTGCCGTCGGATACGACTTCGGCGGATGCGGCGGGGCCCCAGTCGCTCCAGCCGGCGTAGTTGGCGGAGTGGTACAGATTTCGGCCCTCGCCGGCCCCGAAGAGGCTGTCGCCTCCGCCCCCGGGGAAGATCTGCGAGTAGCCGGCCTGAGCGTCTGTCTTGAAGTGGACGGTGTAGTTGTCGGTCTCGATGGTCCAGACACCGCCGCTCTCGCTGGCGGTCGCGGCGTACGCCGTGGACGCGTAGGAGAGAACGAGGGCCGCGCAGGCCCCAACGGCGAGATTCCTCATAGCGGTCATGCTGTCGTGTACCTCCTGATCACACGGACGGGATGGCGCGCTCCCACGCCGGCTGATGTGGAAGCGCGCCTGCGGATGCGTCGGGCTACCTGGCCCTGAGGTCGCCCCACGATGTCGTGAGCTTGCCCTTCGCGGAGACCGCGAGGACCTCGGCCGGCTCCTTGGTCACGATCTCGGCGAGATCGTGCGCGTCGTCAAGATCGCCGACGGCGGTGGCCATGTAGTAGGTGATGGGGTCGCTGAAGTCGTCGGCGTTGAGCGCGACACCGAGGTTGTTGTGCTCGAGGTCCATGCGGCCGTCGTCCTGCCACGCGTGCGTGCGGGCAGTTCCCTCTTCGGTGTAGATCGCGAAGTAGCCGCTGTCATTGGCAAACGCCGCGTGGGCGAACGGGGCGTCCCACTTCTCATACTCGTTGTCCAAGCCGAAGCCGTTACGAGGCTCGACCATCGGCTCATGGCCGTCCGAGAATGAGGTCACGTCGGCAACGGCCTCGACGGTGAGTTCGTGCTTCCAGTACGGGACGCCGTCCCAGTATGTGGCTGTGACGTGGTAGTTCTTGCTGGCCCCATCCTCTTGGACGAAGCTCATGACGATCTTGCCGCCGTCCTCCTCGATGATATCGGCGTCCGCGGTGGCGCCCCAGTCCTTCCACCCCGCGTAGTTGGCGGAGTGGTAAAGGTTCCGGCCGCCAGCGCCGAACATGTCGGTGTCGTCGTTCCCTACCGGGATGATCGAGCTGTAGCCGCCCTGGGCGTCCACATTCCACACGATCGTGTACTGGTCAGTCGTTATCGTCCAGTTCTGCCCCTTCTCGTCCACGGTCGCGCCGAACGCCGTCGCGGCGCTCGCTATCAGCAGGACGCTGAGCGTCCATGTCATCGCGCATCTCTGCATTGTCGTGTCCCCCATTTGGACTCGAGCCATGGGTCCGAGTTCGCCCATGGCGTGTTCCTCACGATCATACCATATTCACACGGGGCCATGTCGGTCGCAAGTGGGGACCGGGCCGTACGGGGGCGGACGTCGGTCGAGTGGCGATTTACGGAAAGAACAGATACCCCGGTTGGCTGGACGCGAGACCGAACACGCCCCAGAGCCCGCCCATGAAGAAGTCGCCGAGTATCAACCCCAGGAAGAACGGGAGGAAGGCGCGGTACGTCTTGGGGCCTCCGTGTTTCAGCGCCATGTACTTGAGCGCGCACCCAAGCAGAAGCGTGAACCAGAACCAGTGGATCGTCCGGCCGGTGTACGCGGCGGCGTACCCGACAGGATGGAACGGCCACCACACGAACTTCAGCCGCAGGAACGTTAGCAGCACGGTGATGAGGCCACCCGCGGCCACGAACTGGAGACCCACCCAGTCGACATCGCGGGGATTCGTGAGCCACAGACGCAGGTCCTTCCACGGCCTCGCGGGCATGTCCTTGACGCGCCAGTTGTTGAGGATGTTCCCGCCGTAGTCGTAGATCGTCCGCAATGCCGCGAAATGCGCCAGTGCCAGGCCGATTGTCGTCCCGAGCATCACGCCGAGGACGAGCTTCCTCGGGTTGATGCGGACGGTCTCGGCTAGTCGGTAGCCCTCCAGGTGGCTGGGCATGACGGACATCACACCGCGCATCTCGCCAGTCATGAAGAAGTAGTGGCCCATCACCGTGAGGTTCTGCGCGCCGAGGAATTGCGTCCCGCCCACCCCCATCATCAGGTCCTGCACGGTCATCGGGCCGTGGACGGCCCCTAAGCCGGCCTGCACGCGTATCCGCGTCAGAGACAGCGAGAACAGGGAGAACAGCAGGAAGAAGACCAGCGGCGCTCCGAGCGTCATTCCGGCTGCGAGGCTCCATCCCACGAGGAACGTCAGACACAGCAGGTAGCCCACCACCGCCCATCGGTACGGCATCGGCTCGCGGGAGTCGTCGACATCCGGCGCCCTGAACGCGGCGCTTCGCATGACGTCTCGCAGGTGGGCTCCGGCCATGAGGAGACCTGAGAGCGCGATGGCGATGAAT
>NYZG01000101.1 GCA_002687025.1 Candidatus Poribacteria bacterium | reverse complement strand
TCGATCTCGTCCAGTTCCTCACGGATCTCTGCTGGCGAGTAGTCCACGGCGCGGCCCTGTGGCTTGCGGTATACGAACAGGCCGGGGTTGATGCGCACCTTGTCCACCACGCGCGCGACTTCGACGGCGATGGGCGACCCCTGATGGTGCACATCAGCGACGATAGGGACGGAGATGTTCTCCCGCGCGAGACGCGTCCTGATCTCCGCGGTTGCGCGCGCGGCGGCCATCGTCGGTACGGTCACGCGGACGATTTCACAGCCTACATCGACGAGCCGCGCGACGGCCGTAACGCACGCGTCGACGTCACATGTGTCCTCGGTGATCATCGACTGTACGCGCACCGGTTCGGCGCTTCCGATGCCCACATCGCCAACGCGCACGGTGCGCGTAGATCGTCGGGGGGCGAGAAGGTCCATCGCGCTCAGCTTGCTTCCTATGGGCGTCGTGGATGGGGAGCGTCGGCCGGGGAAGACTCACTACCAGTATACGAGGTCTTTCAGCGTGACGAGGGCAAACAGGCCGATCAGCAGGATGACGCTAACCTGCTGGATAGCAACCTGCCACTTCAGGTCCATCGGGCGACCGCGGACGCCCTCGAAGGCGAAAAACGCCAACTGTCCGCCGTCCGCGATGGGTATCGGCAACAGGTTCACGATGGCAAGGTTCACGCTGATGAGCGCCATGAGGTAGAAGATCGAGAGGAACGTGTCCCACGACCATCCGCCGCGCGCTAGGGTTTTCTGCGTGATGTTCACGATGCCGACGGGCCCGCTGATGTATCGCACCGATACCTCGCCCACGATGAGCCGTTTCAGCAGCGACATCATCTGGTCCACCGCAGCGACGGTCATCTCCGTGCCTTTGCCCAACGCGGCGGCGGGGCCGTATTTCTGAAGCTTCGCTTCGGCCATGCCGATGGTCAGAGGCGCGCCGGTGCTGGCGTCCAGCATCTCCAACTGCTCGGCAATCGTCACGTCGCCGACGGTCAGGTAGCCGTCGCCGTCGGAGAAGTTCGATCGTAACGTCAGCCCGGGCGCCACGAGATGGCCGTCGTGCCAACGCACCGCGGTTTCCACATCGACCGCGCTTGTCCACTTCGCGAACAGCAGTCGCGACCGATGCTCGAAGGTCAGACGGATCGAGCCCTCGACGGGGGACGCCTTGCGCAGTATGTCTCGGACGTCATCGTAGGCCTGGATGGACGTGCCGTTTACGGCCTTGAGACTGTCGCCTAGGCGCAGCTTCTTCATGGCCGGGAAACGCTTCCCAGCCACGCCCGCGACCACCACTGTGATCTCCGAGGCAGCGGCGATCTCGGCCGTGGCGCCGTCCGCACCCTCGAACATGAAGACCGCTTCCTCGGTCGGCGATGCGAGGATGAGCCCGCGCGCGTCTTCGAGCGTGTGGACCTGCACGCCGTTGATGGCGACAAGGGCGTCCCCCACGTCGATATCGGGGGACAGCGACGCCGCCGCCAGCAGGCGTGTCCTGACTCTCACCGGCCGGTCAGCGCCGGAGTCCAGGCCGAGTAACACGTCACGCGTCTCGGCTTCCTGGGCCACGTCGCGGAAACGCGAGTAGCCGTACGCCGGTCGACCGTCGAAGCTGGTGATCGGATGCGTCCCGTCGCCGTCGACCACCACGAGCGGCTGCGATGCCGCGATGCCCACACGCCCGATGGTCATCTTCCCACGCAGCACAGGTCGCGGGGTCACGGGAATGTCGCGCGAGACGCCGTCTCGTTCCACGCGCAGCACCGTCGGTTTGTCGGGGCGGATCATCACTTCGTGGGTGAAGTCCTCCCACGTCGGGACTTCGCGGCCGTCCACCGCCGTGATCAGGTCACCAGGCAGTATCCCCGCCTCGGCCGCGGGAGACCGGTAGCTCGGGTTCTCCCAGTATGTCGTGTTCTTCTCGGCGGTGTCGATGACGTCGCCGACGGGCGGCATGCTCTTGTCGGGCAGTCCGTACATCGCGAGGAACGCGAACACCAACACGCCCAACACGAGGTTGCTGAGCGGCCCGGCCGCGACGACGACGGCGCGCCTCCATATGGCCGATTGGTGGAACTCGCCTTCCATGCGGCCGTCCTCATCCTCGGAGTATTCCCCGGGGAACTTCACGTATCCGCCGGCCGGAATCACCGCGAGTCGGTATTCCGTGGTCCCGCGCGTGAACTTCAGCAGCGCCGGTCCAAAGCCGATCGAGAACACTTCGGCGTGGATCCCCACCGCTTTCCCAGCGAGGAAATGCGCCAATTCGTGGATGAAGATCAGGAAGCTCAGGAAGAAGAGCGCGATCGGAATGCTGAAGACGTTCTCGAACATGCCTGTCCCTTAAGTGGGCCGTGGCGTGGGGATCGCCCCTGTGTCTATGGAGGTCTGGGCGGCCTTCCTCGCCCACGCGTCCGCGTCGAGTATCTCCGTCAGAGACGGACGCGCACGCAATTCATGTTGCTGCATCGTCGCGTGCACGAGCAAGGGTATCTCGTCGAACCGGATGCCGCCCGCGAGGAACGCCGCCACGGCTACCTCGTCGGCTCCGCTCAGAACTGCCGGCATTGTGCCGCCAGCTCTGGCAGCCTCAAAGGCATAGCCCAAACACGGGAAGCGCTCCATGTCGGGCGCCTCGAACGTCAGGGACGCGGCCTTCACAAGGTCCAGGCGATCCGTGGGCGTTGGGAGTCGCTCCGGGTATGTCAGCGCGTACTGTATCGGCGTCCGCATATCCGGCACGCCCAACTGCGCGATGACCGACCCGTCCACGAATTCCACGTATGAATGAACGATGCTCTGCGGGTGCACGACGACACGAATGCGGTCAATTGCGACGTCGAATAGCCAGCGGGCCTCGATTACCTCGAAGCCCTTGTTGAGGAGGGTGGCCGAATCGACCGTGACCTTGGGTCCCATGTCCCAGTTGGGATGGTTCAGCGCCTCTTCCGGCGTGATGGTCCCAAACGCCTCCGCGGGCGTCTCGCGAAGCGGGCCGCCCGACGCGGTCAGGTATATATTGTGAAGGTCGCGGAGGCCCCTGGCATCCTGCAGGCACTGAAAGATCGCGCTGATCTCGCTGTCGACGGGCAGTATGCGCGCCCCGCTTTCCTTCGCGGCCTCCATGATCAATTCGCCCGCGAGGACGAGGACCTCTTTGTTCACGAAGGCGATGTCGATGCCCTGCCGAACCGCCTCCAGCGTCGGGAGGATGCCGACTCCTCCGACAATGCCCGACAGCATGAGGTCGACGCCCGGCCAAGTTGCGGCGGCGATGACGCCCTCCACGCCCTCGACGACCTCGATCCCCTCACCCCTCAGCCGCGTCCTCAACTCGCCGGCAGCGTCGAGATCGTGCATGGCTACGATCTCGGGGCGAAGTAGCCGCGCCTGCCGCTCGATCGCGTCAACGCTCGTGTTCGCCGCCAGCGCGACGACATCGAACGCGTCGGGATGCGCGTCCACCACACTCAACGTGCTGACGCCGATGGACCCCGTGCTACCGAGGATCGCGATGCGTTTCGCGCGGCTGTTGGGTGTCTGTGAGGATGACAATGCGCGTTACCCGACGGGAGAAGGGGTGCTCCCGCCAATGTTAAGGCGCCGTGGCCGTGATTGCGAGTGTGGAGTTCGTACAGAGCGCCGACTTCCCTACGACGCCGTTACAAGACGGCTGGGCCTTCGAAGCGGCCCAGCCGAAGTAGCTCCCGCGGACTACGCGGTCTCCTCGGGTGGGGCGACCCGTCCCGTGAATAACGCGATGAACGTCGCCGCGACGCAGAGGGCGGCGGCGAACGTGAACGCCACGGATTACGCGTTCGTGAGGTCGTACACGCGGGCGCCGACGATGGGACCGAGGATTCCCGCGACGCCGTAGCCGGTGAACACGATCCCGTAGTTCGTGCCGAGCCCGCGCGTGCCGAAGGCGTCCGCGGTGGCCGAAGGCAACAGGGCGAAGATGCCGCCGAAGTTGAACCCCACCCATCCCGCGGCGAGGAAGAACAGCGTCGGGCCGCTGAAGGCGTTGATGGCGAACATCATCACCGCCTGAAGGGCGAACATCGCAGCCAAGCTGCGGCTGCGGCCAATGCGGTCTGACGCGGCGCCCCAGAGGGTCCTGCCCGCGGCGTTGCAGGCGGCGAGGACCGCGATCGCGGCGGCTCCCTGTGCGGCGGTGAGTCCCTGTAAGGTCGCGAACGGCTTCAGCTGTGTGATCGTCATCAGGCCGGCGGTGGCGCCGAAGACGAACAGCACCCACAGCCGCCAGAACCTCCACGTACGCACCATGTCCGTCCAGTGCGTCTCCTCGCCGGCTTCCCGCGCCGCCTGTCGGACGGCGCCCAGGCGCGCCTTCTCATTGTCGGTCGGGTTGCGCAGGAGAAGGGCGCCGAGGGTGAGGCCACCCGCGCAAACAATGCCATGAACGAGGAAGAAGCTGGACCACCCGACGGCGTCGATGGCCCACCGCGCCGAGGGGGCGAATATCATGGAACCCGCCCCGAAGCCCGCGACGGCGATCCCGGTGATGAGTCCACGATGCCTGGGGAACCATTTCACGCAGGCCGTCACGGGGGCGACGTAGCCGAAGCCAAGACCCGCGCCGCCCAGGAACCCGTAGGTGAGATAGAACATCCACAGCGAGTCGGAGGAGGACCCCGTGATCATCGTCTGCGCCACCAGGAGCGACGTCACGCCGACGCCGATCATCACGCCTATCTTGAGCCCGTCGGCGATAGGAGAACGCTTCCCAGCGGTGACCGCGTGTATGAGTAGATACAGGGCGATCGCGACGCCTGCGGTGACAATGCCGTGCACCACGTACATTCCCGCCAGCGACCGCATCTGACTAACGGCGACGAACGCCGCAGTGAGGAACCCGGCGCCGATAAGGCCGGTGAATCGCGGGCCGCGGCGATCCAACACGCCGCCCGCGAGGACCATCGTTGCCGCGAATACGCCGAGGGATATGCTTGCCGTGGCGGTGATCTGCGTGCGTGACCACCCGAAGGCGCTCTCGAACGGTTCTACCAAGACGCTAAAGGCGTACACCGTGCCAAGGATCATCTGGATGAGCAGCGCGCCACCGACGACCCCCCAGCGGCCGAGCGACACGATGCTCACGCCTGGTACTTCTCGCGTATCGACTGCTAATGTACTCGCCATTATATATAGTCCGGCCCGGAGAGGCCCTCCACCAGGGAGGGCCGGTTAGCTCATGCCGTCTGTGCGTCGACCAGTCCCGAGGGCAGTTCATCCGCCTCGGGCCACGGGTCGTATTCCTCGGACAGGCTGCAGGTGACCGCCAGTCCGCAGAGGTCCATGCCGATGACGTGTTCTCGCAGCTCCTCTTCGATGGCCCTGCGCATCGTGAGGTACGCGCCGGGCGACCGCGCCTCGGCCGGCAACTGGGGGGCAAGACCCCTCCACGCCCTGTTGGTCAGATGACGGACGAACACGAGCAGATCGGGATCGTCCAGTTTCAGGTGATACTGCTGAGTCGGCGATGCTTCGCCGTGGGCCTCCACTTCTTCCATGAGTCCACGTTCCTCCGTGTCGGTCAGCTCGGCTTCTCGACGCGCACTCGGGTGCGATCCGGCGCCACCCACGCCGCCACCTGGTCCGGGTGCGTCGCGAGCCACCAGAGCGCGACTCCCAGGAGAAGCAGCACCCCGATCATCGCTCCCAGCACCCAGTTCTGTTCGATGAGTCCCTTCTGAGTCCGTTCGTCTGACTCGGCCATGACCGGCTCCTTCGTCTCGCGCGCCCGACCCGACGGGTCGGGTCTCTGCCCAATGGATAGCCTCACGGGCCTTTGGGGTCCAAGAGCTGCGGACGCCACTTGCGGCCCCGTCTCGCGACGCCAGGAACCACGCGCGCGGTTTTCTCACGCGGGGTCTTGCGCGGTCGGAAAGCGGGGCTATTGTAGAGATGAAGCGGCAATGAACGGGACAGAAACACGAGAGCCGTTCACGATACGTAAGCGGGAACAGCAATGAACGGGCAAGGGCGAGGCGTCTAGCCGTAGTGGCGAAAGCGTTTCCCCTTGTCCGTGTTTTGCTCCAGGGGCCGGCCCGCTCCCCGAGCCATGCCGCAGAGCCGACTGCGGTAACGAACTGTGGAGGGGACGCCTATGGTGTGTTACTCGCCCCGGGTTCGTCGCTACGGCGCACTGAGAGACCGCTGAGCGCATGCCTTCGCCGGAACCCTCCGGCGTTGGATCCTAGGCCCGCCGCAGCGGCGGGGACCTCGAAGACGATCGACGAAGATCGACGCAATCTGACGAGACGCGCGGGCGACGACCGGGGCCCGCGGACGAGAGCAGTGACGGAAAGACGAGCAGGAAGGGGAGCGCCCAGCTTTGGGCGCTCCCCTCTTGGCTCCCGTGGCCAAAGGGCCGCTACGTGGCGTGCAGGAACGACGCGATGTCGTCCGCGTATTCTCGCTCGGAATCGTCCTCCGGCGCGTAGCCAATGACCGCCCGGGCGTTGACTATGCTCCAGAACGCCCGCGCGTTGCCGGACACCCCGTAGAATACCTGGAACGGCACGCCGTGTTCGTCGCGGATGTCCGGCGTCTCGATGGACTTCGAGAACAGTTGCCGCATGTCGCGAGGCGATATCCACGCCCCGAGATCCCGCCTGTACCGGGCCGGGTCGCGTCCCACGAACCGCTCCAGCAGGATCGGCCGCGGCGCGCCGATGCGCACCATCACCACCTCCAGCGCCGGCCCGAGCTTGCCGGTGGCGTACACGAATCCGAGGTGTTCGTAGACCGCCTTCGCCCAGCCATACAGGTTGTCCGAGAGCGGGAACGTGTCCGGCGCGACGACATCCATCTGCCCGGAGTGGACCAACGGCTCATACCAGTCGGCGGCGTGATTGGAGGAGGCCACCACAACGCGGCTGACGCCCTCCATCTGCGCGAGTTCGAAGACGTTGCGCGCCATGCGGACGTTGTCCATCTCGGCGTCGAACTTCCCGTCGTCGCCATACGACGCCGACGCGCTACCCCGGAAGCCGCAGTGCACGATGGCGTCGGCGCCCCGGAACAGCTCGCGGTGTGAGTCAAGATCGGCGTCCAGCAGATCGGCGATGTGCAGTCCCGGCACGGCGTCGCCGGAACGGGTGTCGGCCGTGATGTCCACCGCGACGAGGTCGTACCTGTCCCTGAACTGCGGCGCCAGTTGCGACGCTACATATCCCGACGCGCCGATCAGGACTACGCGCTTCTTGGCTGCCAACGGGTTCCTCCTCATGAACGCCGCGCGCGGTGTATCGTGACGCGGCGCGCGGCGTAAGCTATGATTCCGACGTCCCGACCCCCACGCTTTACAGAGAGACGCCGCTTGTCCCTGCCTGGACCACGGCCCGCCGACTCGGGGCCGATCGAGTCGGTGTGGCGATCTCGCGACTTCCGCACATGCTGGGGCCTGACCGCGTTATTCAACGTGGCGTGGGGCGTCGTGTTCCCGCTCCGCAACCTGTATTTCCGCGAGCCGTGGATCGGCCTGTCGTTCCAGCAGATCGGCTGGCTGGGCTTCGTGCGCGCCTTGACGATGGCGTCTGTCCCGCTTCT